>JBDTOA010000078.1:0-8646 GCA_039933475.1 Dermatophilaceae bacterium | reverse complement strand
CGCTACGCCGAGCCGGACAAGGGCTGGACCGACATGGACGAGGCGCGCTGGCCGGTCCCCTACTGGGATATCGACACCGGGATGGCTGCCCTGATGATGTTGCTGACCGGGGTCGACGAGGGTCTCGGCGGCTGCTTCTTCGGTGCGCCCCCGGAGACCCATCACGAAGTGTTCGGGGCTTTCGGCATCCCTCACGACCGCAACCTCGTGGGCGTGGTGTCGCTGGGGTACTCCGCGCCGCACGCCAAGAGTGGCAGCCTGAAGCGGGGGCTGCGCGGGCTGGACGAGGTGGCGCACTTTGGCCGGTTCGGATGCCACGACCCCGCGGAGATCTCGCCTTCCCGGTCCTAGTACGTCCGAATCGGACTGTATCGGACATCTGTTTCTCTTTTTTATCGTCCGTATCTCTTTACATCAAGGCTTGCCTCGGGTTATAAATGTGTCACCACCCAATCCGAGGCCGGAGACACCATGTACGCAGAGGAACGGCAGCAGCACATCCTCGAACATGCCCGTGCCGCCGGCCGGGTGGAGGTCAATGCGCTTGCCGAAGCGCTCGATGTCACCCCCGAGACGGTGCGCCGGGATCTGACCATCCTTGAGCGGCACGGCGTCCTGCGGCGAGTCCACGGTGGCGCTATCCCCGTCGAGCGCCTGGGCTTCGAGCCTGGGATCGAGACCCGCTCCGAGCGATTCGTTGCGGAGAAGGAACGGATCGCCAAGGCAGCACTGGCCCACCTTCCCGTCGAGGGCACCGTCCTGCTCGATGCCGGCACCACGACGCTCCGGCTGGCTGAGCAGCTCCCGCGCGACCGGGAGCTCACGATCGTCACCAACTCGCTGGGGATCGCCGCGCTCGTGGCCCAGCACCAGAACCTGTCCCTGTATCTGCTGGGTGGCCGCGTCCGCGGAAGGACGCTTGCCGCGGTGGGCTCCTGGGTCACCAGCGCCTTGAGCGGCGTGTTCGTGGATGTGGCGTTCATCGGGACCAACGGGCTTTCGGTGCAGCACGGACTGACCACTCCAGACCAGTCCGAAGCCGCCTCCAAGCGCGCGATGATCAACGCGGCCCGGCGAAGCGTTGTGCTGGCCGACCACACGAAGATCGGCGTTGACCACTTCTCGCGCTTCGCTGACCTGTCAGACATCGCCGCTCTCATCACCGATAGCGGGCTGGACCCCGAGACAGCTGCCGAGATCGAGGCAGAGGGCCCGGAGGTGGTGCTCGCATGATCGTCACCCTGACCCCTAACCCGAGCGTCGACCGCACGGTGTCCATCACGGGCCTGGCACGAGGCGAGGTGCAGCGCGCCACTGCCAGCCGGATCGACCCTGGCGGCAAGGGTGTGAACATCTCCAGGGCCCTCACCGCGCACGAAGCCAGGACCCTCGCTGTCCTCCCCGCAGGTGGTCCCGAGGGGCACCTCCTGGCCGAGCTTCTCGCCGAGGCCGGAATCGACGTCACCATCGTGCCGATCGAGGGCTCGATCCGCGCCAACGTCGCCCTTGTCGAACCTGACGGCACAACGACCAAGATCAACGAGCCCGGGCCGCACCTGTCGGTGACCGAGATAGGGGCGCTCGTCGCCTGCGCTGAGTCGACCCTGGGCGCCCAACCCAGCTGGCTGGTGGGCTCCGGAAGCCTCCCGCCGGGGGTCGACGATGACCTCTACGCCGAGCTCGTGCTTCGCTGCCGCGACGCGGGCGTGCGGATTGCCATTGATGCCTCCGGTCGCCCCCTTCAGAACGCCGTCGCGGCCGGACCCGACCTGATCAAGCCCAACCTCGAGGAGCTCGAGGAGCTCGTGGACAGGTCGCTGCATACCCTCGGCGAGGTCCACGACGCAGCAGTTCACATCGTCGCGGGCGGGGTTGGCACGGTGGTTGTCAGCCTGGGTCGTCACGGGGCTCTCCTGGTCTCCCCCTCGGTGACCGCCCTGGCCGTCGCGCCGGTCTCCTCGCCTCTCTCCACCGTCGGAGCCGGCGACGCGTTGCTCGCGGGCTATCTGTACGCAACGGGTAGCGGCTCAAACCCGACGGACGCACTACGCACCGGCGTCGCATGGGGGGCAGCAGCGGTCAGCCTTCCCGGAAGCCGCATGCCATCCCCGGCCGACGTGGCCGGCATACAGGTCTCGCTCACCACGGAACCTGATCTGACTCTACCTCTGACGAGCTGAACTCCCCTCTCCCATAAGGAATCCCACCATGTCCCTGATTACTGAAGAACTCGTGGTCCTCAACCTGGACTCCCCCGACCGACATGTCGCAACGCGCGTCCTAGGAGAAGCGCTGGCAGCACAGGGCAGGGTGACCGACCTGGATGGCTTCCTTGCCGATGTACGCAAGCGGGAGGAACAGATGCCAACCGGGCTTCCTGGGGGGATCGGCATCCCTCACGCGCGCAGCTCCCACGTCACCGAGCCTTCGCTGGTGTTCGGCCGCTCCAAGGCCGGTATCGACTGGGGGGCCGAAGACGGGCCGGCGACATTGATCTTTCTGATCGCGGCCCCGGAAGGTGGCGGCGAGGACCACCTCAAGATCCTGGCCAGCCTGGCCCGACGTCTCATGCGGACCGAGTTCCGCGAGTCCCTGATGAATGCACCTGACGCCGCCACCGTCGTTGAGGTCGTTACCCGAGAGGTCGTGAACCCGTGAAGTTCGTCGGAGTCACCTCATGCCCCACCGGCATTGCCCACACCTACATGGCTGCCGAGGGCCTGGAGCAGGCCGCGAGGGCGGCCGGCCACACGATCGAGGTCGAGACCCAGGGCTCGGCCGGCTTCGAGGCGCTCAGCCCCGCGACCATCGCCGCCGCAGACGCAGTGATCTTCGCTGTCGGCGTCCCGGTGCGGGAGAGGGCCCGCTTCGCCGGTAAGCCGCTCGTTGAGGCGGACGTCAAGAAGGCCATCTCCGACGGCCCGGGTCTTATCGCGCGGGCAGTCGCTGCCGCCGAGGGGGCCCCCAGTACCGGCCCGGCCGGCGCGGCCGCCCCCCCTTCCGGCGGACTGGTGACAAAGGTCGAGGAGCAAGCCTCCATGGGCAACCGCATCCGCCAGTGGCTGATGACCGGCGTGAGCTACATGATCCCGTTTGTTGCAGCGGGCGGCATCCTCATCGCTCTGGGCTTCATGGTTGCCCAGCTAGCGGGAGGCAAGGAGGGCGCGATCATCGTCACCAAGCAGTACTCGCTCACCGGGCCGCCCACGCCCAACCCGACGAACATCGTCAACATCGTCACGGACTTCAACCCGGCGGACGGGATGCAGTGGGCGGCGCTCCTGTTCCTTGTAGGAGCGGCCTCCTTCAGCTTCCTGGTGCCGATCCTGTCCGGGTTCATCGCGTTTGCCATCGCGGACCGCCCCGGTCTGGCCCCGGGCATCGTCGGCGGCTTCATCGCGTCCACCATCGGGGCCGGCTTCCTCGGCGGCATCGTCACAGGGTTCATCGGCGGGTTCGTCGCCCTCTGGATCAGCCGCTGGAAGGTTCCGAAGGGCGTCCGCGGGGTCATGCCGGTCGTCGTCATACCGCTGCTCTCGGTCTTTATCACCGGCGGTCTGATCATCGTGGTGCTGGGCCGGCCGATCAAGGCGGTTTCCGACGGTTTGGCCTCGTGGCTCAACGGGCTCACCGGTACGAACCTCATCCTGCTCGGCGTCATCCTGGGCCTGATGATGGCTTTCGACATGGGTGGACCGGTCAACAAGGTCGCGTACACGTTTGCCACCACCGGCCTTGCAGCGGCGGCCGTTGCAACCAACAGCACGAACCTCCAGATCATGGCCGCCGTGATGGCAGCCGGAATGACACCACCACTCGGCCTGGCTCTGGCCACCACGATGCGACGCAAGCTGTTCAGTGAGGCCGAACGTGAGAACGGGCAGGCCGCCTGGTTGCTGGGTGCCTCCTTCATCACTGAGGGCGCCATCCCCTTCGCGGCTGCCGACCCGCTGAGAGTCATCCCCGGGTGCATGCTCGGATCGGGTGTCACTGGTGGCCTGGTGATGCTCTTCGGGAGCACCCTGCGGGCACCACACGGAGGCATCTGGGTAACCCCGCTGATCGGCAACCCGCTGCTCTACCTGCTCGCCATCGCGATCGGCACAGTGATCACCGCTGCAGCCGTTGTCGCGCTCAAGGCGGCCGGGCCCGGTCCGGTCAAGACCGAGCTCGACGCCGGCGGACTGGCCGAGGTCGTCGCGTCCTGACGAAGCTGCCCAACCGCCCAGGCCCCGCGACCGACAGCAACCGGTGCTAAACCGACCGCAACCGCGAGCGGGGCGCCGACCGCAACCCAGAGCATGACCACCACGACACCCACCACGATCAGGAGAGACCCAATGTCACAGACACAGCGCACCGTCACCATTGCCTCATCGGTTGGCCTGCACGCCCGACCTGCCGCCCTGTTCGTCCAGGCAGCGACCGCAACCGGGCTTCCCGTCCAGATCAGCCGCACCGGCGAGGAGCCTGTGGATGCCCGCAGCATCCTGGGTGTCATGGCCCTAGGCGCCAAGCACGGCGAGGAGGTGCTGCTGACCGCCGACGGTGACGGCGCAGATGCCGCACTGGACGAGCTGGTCGCGCTTCTCTCGCGCGACCTCGACGCGGAGGAGTGACCCGATGTCGGCCGTCGACACCCGCCATGGGATCGGAGTCTCCCCCGGAACCGCTGTGGGACCGGTGGTCCAGGTGCGTCCGCCGGTACGTCCGCCCCCGAACGAGCCTGCTCCAGATGATCCAGCCGGCGCCGGGCAGCTGGTCAGAAAGGTTCTCGAGTCGGTCGCGGCCACCTTGGATGACCGGGCCTCCCGCGCCGACCCGACGGCCAGGGAGATCCTCAACGCCACCGCGATGATGGCCCGCGACCCGGGTCTGGCCGCTGCTGCGGACAAGCACCTGGCTGGCGGTCGCGGCCCCGCCACGGCCGTGGACGCCGCAGCAGAGGAGTTCTGCACGGTCTTCAGTGCGGCTGGTGGCTACCTCGCCGAGCGGGTCACGGACCTGCGTGACGTGCGCGACCGCGCTGTGGCCAGGATCCTGGGTCTGCAGGACCCGGGCGTCCCCGAGCTCACGCACCCCTGCGTTGTCGTGGCCCATGACCTGGCGCCGGCGGAGACGGTAGGGCTGCGACCAGACCTCGTGCTGGCCATCGTCACCGAGTCCGGAGGCCCTACCAGCCATACGGCGATCCTGGCTGCACAGATGGGTATCCCCGCTGTCGTTCAGGTGCCACGTGCAGCCGAGATCGGGGCCGGCACCGTTCTGGCAGTTGACGGCTCCACGGGCGAGGTCTTCGTCGACCCCGATCCGGCCACCCAGACCGAGCTGGTCGAACGCAGCGCGCGCCGGGCCCGAGCCCTCGGGACCTCGTCGGGCCCTGGCCTCACGAGCGACGGCCACCCGGTCGCGCTGCTGGCCAACATCGGCACCGCCGCGGATGCCGAGCGAGCGGGTGCGCTCGATGTCGAGGGCGTGGGCCTGTTCCGGACCGAGTTCCTCTTCCTCGATCAGGACTCCGCACCTTCGCTGGACGCTCAGGTCGCCGTCTACACACGGGTTTTCGAAGCCTTTGGCTCCCGGCGGGTGGTCGTGCGGACGCTGGACGCAGGAGCTGACAAGCCGCTGGCCTTCGCCAACCTTGGCCCTGAGGAGAACCCTGCCCTTGGTCGACGCGGCCTGAGACTGTTCGCCGAGCGCCCTGACCTGATGGACACCCAGCTTGCCGCGCTTGCCATCGCCGCCCGGGCGACGGGCGCGGACGTGCGGGTGATGGCGCCCATGGTGGCCACCGCCGAGGAGGCCGCCTGGTTTGCCCGCCGGGTGCGCGAGAACGGCCTTCCCTCGGTCGGAGTGATGATCGAGGTTCCCGCAGCGGCTCTGCGCGCACGCCACGTCCTTGCCGAGGTGGACTTCGCGAGCATCGGCACCAACGACCTGGCGCAGTACACGATGGCCGCCGACCGGATGCAGGGCGAGCTGTCCACCCTGCTGGACCCGTGGCAGCCGGCCGTGATCGACCTGGTCGGGGCCACGTGCGACGGGGGCCGCGATACAGGGACGCCCATCGGTGTCTGTGGCGAAGCTGCCGCCGACCCGCTGCTTGCCCTGGTGCTCGCCGGGTTGGGCGTCAGCAGCCTGTCGATGGCGCCGACACGGGTGCCAGCGGTCCGGGCGGCGCTCGCCGCCCACGACCTGCGCACCTGCTCGGCCATGGCCGCTGCGGCACGGGCCGCACTGTCGCCGCAGGACGCACGGGAGGCGGTCCTGGCACTGGCCAGCCCGCTTCTGAGCGACCTCCTCTAGCCTTGCCCTCACCCGGGACCTGCTCGCCCGGCGAGTCGGCCGCGGCCGCCGTGACGGCGTGGGTGAAGATGGGGTGCTGATCCACGCCAGATAGACACCGCCTGCCCCGCAAGGAGAACGACCGAGCATGGCCCGCCGCACGACATCTTCCCCGCCGCCGGACGAGGACTTCACTGAGCGGATCGTTGACATCGACGTCGAGGAGGAGATGCAGGGAGCGTTCCTCGAGTACGCCTACTCGGTGATCTACTCCCGCGCCCTGCCGGATGCCCGCGACGGGCTCAAACCCGTGCAACGACGAATCCTGTTCGGTATGAGCGAGCTTGGGCTCCGCCCCGAGCGCGCACACGTCAAGAGCAGTCGCGTCGTGGGCGAGGTCATGGGCAAGTACCACCCTCATGGCGACAGCTCGATCTACGAAGCCCTCGTGCGCCTCTCCCAGTCCTTCACCATGCGGCTCCCGCTCGTTGACGGGCACGGCAACTTCGGGTCGCTGGACGACGGTCCGGCAGCCTCTCGCTACACCGAGGCGCGGCTCGCAGGTGCAGCGATGCTGATGACCGACGGCCTTGACGAGGAGACCGTCGACTTCGTCCCCAACTACGACGACCAGCTGCTGCAACCGGGCGTGATGCCGGCCGCCTACCCCAACCTGCTCGTCAACGGCGCCAGCGGCATCGCCGTAGGCATGGCCACCAACATGGTGCCCCACAACCTGGTCGAGGTCATCGGTGCGGCGCGTCATCTGATCGCCAACCCGGCGTGCTCACTGGACGACCTGATGAAGTTCGTGCCTGGTCCCGACCTCCCCTGCGGCGGCAAGATCGTGGGTCTGGAGGGTATCCGGGACGCCTACCTCACGGGGCGGGGGTCGTTCCGCACCCGCGCCACAACACGCATCGAGAACGTCACGCCACGCAAGCAAGGCATCGTGGTCACCGAGCTGCCGTACCTCGTGGGGCCAGAGAAGGTCATCGAGAAGATCAAGGATCTGGTCCAGTCAAAGAAGCTTCAAGGGATCAGCGACGTCAAGGACCTGACCGACCGCAAGCACGGGCTGCAGCTGGTCATCGAGATCAAGGGCGGCTTCCACCCTCAGGCGGTCCTCGAGCAGCTCTTCAAGCTGACGCCGATGGAGGACAACTTCGGCATCAACAACGTGGCGCTGGTGGACGGCCAGCCACGCACCCTCGGGCTGCTGGAGCTCCTGCAGGTGTACGTCGACTTCCGGGTCGACGTGGTTCGCCGCCGCAGCGCCTTCCGGCTGCGCAAGCGCGAGGACCGGCTGCACCTGGTTGAGGGCCTGCTGGTCGCGATCCTGGATATCGATGAGGTCATCCAGCTGATCCGCACGTCCGAGGACGCAGGTGTCGCCAAGGTTCGCCTGATCGACGTCTTCGACCTCTCGGACGCCCAGGCCACCTACATCCTCGACCTGCAGCTGCGCCGTCTGACCAAGATCTCCCGGGTCGAGCTGGAGACCGAGAAGTCCGAGCTGGAGCGCCAGATCGAGGCGCTGAGGGCGATCCTTGGCGACGAGAAGCTCCTCCTGCGGACGGTGTCGAACGAGCTCGGCGAGGTGGCCAAGGCCCACGGGACGCCACGGCGCACGGTCCTGCTTGAGTCCGCCGGAACCCCCATCACCACGTCCACTCCCCTTGAGATCACTGACGACCCGTGCTGGGTGCTGCTGTCCTCCACCGGTCTCCTGGCCCGCACCACGAGTGCCGACGTGCCCCCGAGCGGGGGAAGCCGCCACCAGCACGACGCCGTCGTCGCAGCCGTCCAGACGACTGTCCGGGGTCACGTCGCCCTGGTCACCTCCCATGGGCGGATGATCCGGCTCTCGGCACTCGAGCTGCCGACCCTGCCCCCGACCAGCGAAGCACCCTCTCTCTCCGGCGGAGCGCCGCTGGGTGCCTTCGTCGATCTTCCCCTCGGCGAGCATCCGCTGACCCTGATGTCGCTGTCCCCGGGCTCCCCCGGCGTTGCCCTCGGGACCGCCCAAGGAGTCGTCAAGCGGGTCACGACCGACTACCCGGGGAACAAGGACGACTGGGAGATCATCGGACTCAAGGATGGCGACGAGGTGGTGGGCGCGGTCGAGCTGACCACCGGCGATGAGGATCTGGTGTTCATCACCTCTGATGCTCAGCTGTTGCACTTCCCCGCCGCATCGGTCCGCCCTCAGGGCCGCAGCGCGGGCGGTATGGCCGGGATCAAGCTGTCTTCCCGGGCACGAGCTGTCTTCTTCGGCGCGTTGGACCCCCACGGGACGAACCTGGTCGCCACCTCGAGCGGCTCGTCGGGTGCCCTGCCTGGCACCGAGCCCGGCTCCCT
>JBDTOA010000077.1:0-8783 GCA_039933475.1 Dermatophilaceae bacterium | reverse complement strand
CCATTGCGTTGTGCGGACACACGATTGCGCACTTGCCGCAGTCGATGCAGATGTCGGGGTCCCAGATCGGGATCTCCTGGGCCAGGGCCCTCTTCTCGTATTTCGTGGTGCCCGTCGGGAAGGTGCCGTCCACCGGCATCGCGCTCACCGGAAGCAGGTCGCCCTCGCCGGCCAGGATGCGCGCGGTGACTCGGGTCACGAAGTCCGGCGCACCCGCCGGAATGACCTCGCGCAGGGGAGTGGTCGAGGTGACCGACTCGGGCACCGTGAGCTGGTGCAGCTCGGCCAGGGCACGGTCGACGGCGGCGAGATTGCGCTCGACCACCTTGCGTCCCCGCTTGCCGTAGGTCTTCTCCACTGCGAGCCGGACGGCGTCGATGGCCTGCTCCTGCGGCAGGATCCCCGAGAGCGCGAAGAAGCAGGGCTGCATCACCGTGTTGATCCGCCCGCGAAGGCCGAGCTCGCCAGCCAGCCCGTGGGCATCGATGACGTGGACCTTGAGGTGCTTCTCGATGATGGCCCGCTGAACCCGCTCGGGCAGCATGTCCCACACCTCGTCGACGGGATACGGGGCGTTGAGCAGGAAGGTCGCTCCGGGCCGGGCCACCGCCAGGACGTCCTGGGTGAACATCAGCCCGAACTGGTGGCAGGCAACGAGATCGGCCTTGTCGATGAGGTACGTGGACCGGATCTCTTTGCGGGAGAAGCGCACGTGCGAGACGGTGATCGCGCCGGCCTTCTTCGAGTCGTAGACGAAGTAGCCCTGGGCGTGCAGGTCGCTGTGCTCGCTGACGATCTTGACGGTGTTCTTGTTGGCGCCGACGGTGCCATCAGAACCCAGTCCGTAGAACACCGCCCGTACGTCGCCCTCGGGCGTTGGCAGCTCGAAGCTGTTGTCCGGGGGCACCGAGAGGTGGGTCACGTCATCGACGATGCCGACAGTGAACCGGGGACGCGGCAGCTCGGACTCGAGCTCGTCGAAGATCCCCTTGACCATCGCCGGGGTGAACTCCTTTGACGAGAGCCCGTAGCGCCCACCGGTTACCCGTGGCATGGCGCGGGGGTCGCGCGAACCACTGGTGACGGACTCGGCCAGGGTCGCGACGACGTCCAGGAAGAGCGGCTCGCCGTACGCGCCGGGCTCCTTCGTGCGGTCGAGCACGGCGACCCGGGTTGCAGTGAGGGGAAGCGCGGCAACCAGCTCCGCGGCGGGGAACGGCCGGTACAGCCGAACGGTGAGGACACCCACGCGCTCGCCTCGGCGGTTGAGCTCCTCGACGGTCTCCTGGACTGCGCCCGCGCCCGAACCCATGATCACGATGACCCGGTCGGCCTCGGGGTGCCCTTCGTACTCCACCAGATGGTGAGCTCGCCCGGTGAGCCTGGCCAGCCGGTCCATCGCGTCCTGAACGGCGGCCGGAACCGCGTCGTAGAACGGGTTCACGGCCTCGCGGGACTGGAAGAACACGTCGGGGTTCTGCGCCGATCCCCGGAGCACCGGGTGCAGCGGGGTCAGCGCGCGTTCGCGGTGCGCGAGGACGCCGGTGTCGTCGACGAGGGCCCGCAGGTCGTCCTGCTCGAGCATGACGACGCGGTTCATCTCGTGGGACGTGCGGAACCCGTCGAAGAAGTGCAGGAAGGGAACGCGGGTCTCCAAGGTGGCGAGGTGGGCCACGACGGCAAGGTCCTGCGCCTCCTGCACCGAGGTCGAGGCCAGCATGGCGAAGCCGGTGGTGCGTGCGGCCATCACGTCGGAGTGGTCGCCGAAGATGGACAGGGCGTGCGTCGCGACCGCGCGGGCAGCCACGTGGATGACCGCAGAGGACAGCTCACCGGCGATCTTGAACATGTTGGGCAGCATGAGCAGCAGGCCCTGGGACGAGGTGAAGGTCGTGGCCAGGGACCCGGTCTGCAGCGCGCCGTGCAGCGCGCCGGCGGCCCCGCCTTCGCTCTGCATCTCGACCACCCGCGGCACCATTCCCCACAGGTTGGTGCGGCCGGCCGACGCCCAGGCATCGGCGTGCTCGCCCATCGGCGACGAGGGGGTGATGGGGTAGAGGGCTACCAGCTCACTGAGGGCGTAGGCGACCGCAGCTGCGGCCTCGTTTCCGTCGACGCATTCGTGCCGCATGTCTTCGCTCCCAGTGTTCTTGGTTGTGAAGGTGACACGGTATCTCTATCGCCGAGGGGTGCCGTCAGGCAGTGGCAGAGGCAGTGGCGGCTGCTAGGGCGGCGTACCGGGCCCGGGGGCCAAGGCAGGGTCACGTCCGTTACCCGTTTGTGTCACCGTTACCCGCATGGCGTGCAGCAACCGTGAAACAAACCGGCAACCGCAGGGGATTGCCAGCTGCTGAGCGCGTACCGATTCCGTGGGTGAAGGCAGGGCCGCCTATCCGGCAAGGACGCGAGAAGAGGGCGGGGCCGGCGACGGCGGCAGCTGATCGTCCCTGACCTGGTTCCGGCCACCATCCTTTGCCAGGTAGACCGCCCGGTCAGCTCGGTCGACCAGCGCCCGAGGGGTGTCCTCAGGCCCGGCCTGGGTCACCCCGATGCTGGCGGTCTGACCGTTCGGCACCACCTCGAGGAGGCGGGAGGCGATGACGTGGGCGCGTTGCAGGTCGCAGTCGGGCAGGGCGAGGGCGAACTCTTCACCGCCCCACCGCGCGATGACGTCACCGGTGCGCAGCTCGGTTCTCATGGCCGTGACAAAGTCCGTCAGGAGGACGTCACCCGCGAGGTGGCCGTGGGTGTCGTTGTAGGCCTTGAAGTGGTCCATGTCGATGATGGCGACGGTGAGCGGGTTGCCGCTGCGGCGGGAGCGGGCGAGCTCGCGCTCCAGGTCCTCGTCCCAGCTTCGGCGGTTTGCGGCCCCGGTGAGGGGGTCCCTGCGCGACTGCGCCTCAAGGAGGGCGACCAGGTCGGCCCGTTCGATCGCAGTGCCAATCTCGGCAGCGAGCAGCTCAATCAGGTCTAACGCGGACGCGGGTGCGTGCTGATGTGACTCATGGAAACCGACCAGGAGAACGCCGGTCGGGCCTTGTCCCCGGGTGACGGGCTGGCACAGGAGGGCCCGCGCCCTGTCGTGGCTGGTGAGAGTCGTGGAGTGTGGGTCGGCCTCGGTATCCGCGAGATAGACCCGCCTCCCGGTTCGCCAGGCCAAGGCTGTGGCGCAGTTATCTGTTCTTGGGTCTATGCGCAGTCCGAGGTTGACCCCATCGGTGCCTGCGGTGGCCACCAGCGTGCCATCGCCAAGGGGCTCGAACAGGATGGCAAAAGCGGCTCGGGTCACGAGCTGAGCGGCGGCGCACAGCTCCGGACGGGGATCCGAGCTGGTCGAGATGGCGCGCGAGATGGCGCCGATGGCGGCCACATCGGCCGTGTTGTGCCGGGACCGGATGACCAGCTTCTGGGTGGCCGTACCTGCGAGCAGCGCAATGGTGACCCAGATGATTGCCCCTCGCCATCCGCTGTCCGGGTAGAGAGGTTCTCCGACCAGGATCTGAGGGATCAGGAACGTGGCGGCCGTGGCGACGATACCGAGTCGGAGCTGGGTCCGGGTGCCGTAGATGGCCATCCAGAGGATGGGCAGCATCACGAGCGGGGAGTAGCCCGAGATCGCGCCCCCACCTGACTGCCTCAACATGGCGACCACCGCGAAGAAGCTCAGGGGGACGCTGGCCTGGCACCAGGCTGGCATGCGGACCCAGGGGATGAGAATCGCGGCGGCAACCACACTTGTGGTCAGGACGGCGGCGCCCGCAAGCATGGGCCCGTCCGATGAGCTCGGCGGCATCAGAATCAGCACGAGGGCGATGAATGCTGCACCGGCGAACGGCGCGACTCTGCCCAGCGCCTCGGGGTCGCTGAGCGGGCGAGGGGCCTGGTCCGCCCAGGTCGACGTGGCTGAACCCCTCAGCTGTCCTGCCCGGGACCGTGCGGCTGCTGACCCGTCAAGCTCCCGGCCATCGGGCACCGTCGCTCCTCTCCACTCTTCTGCTGGTCGGCTTCAAGACGGGGGCCGTCTTGAAGCGTGGGCCGAGGCCAAGGCCATCATGTTCCCTGGCGGGCATCGCGACGGTGGTTTTGGTGAACTAGGACCCGTGATCCTTGACGCATCGCTCCAGCGCGGCCGGTGGCAGCCCGCTAGAGAGGTGTGCCGGGGCCGGGGACGAAGGCAGGCCCATGTCCCGGGACGACAAGGTCCGCCAGTGACAGGACCCGCTCACGTTGGGTACGAAGGGCTCGCGGGTCCGGTGCATACGGGTCATCGAGCGGGCCCCGGTCGGTCCACCACAGGTGGGTGAGGACAACGACCTGCTCGGCCGTGCCGACCACCACGCTCAGATCCTGGGGAGTGTGACCCGGGGTGGCCAGAAGCCACACGGACGGGGTGAGGTGTACGCCGTCCGCCGGCCGGTCCTCCCAGGTGTCACGGTGGTAGACGGCCTGGAAGTCGTGCACCGGTATCTCGCCGAAGAGCGCGATGTTGACGGTGTGGTCGGGGTGGTGGTGGCTCAGGATGATGTCGGTGACGTCGCGCGGGGATACTCCCAGCTCCTCGAGCGGGTCCAGGATCGCGGCTCTGGACGGCACCATCCCCGGGTCGACGACGATGACGCGGTCACCTTCGCGGACCAGGCTCACCGTGCCGGCCACCCGGTCGGCGGCGTAGCCGGTGAACAGGACGTCCAGACGCGCGGTGCGCGCCAGGCCGGGCAGGTCGTCAGTAGCCACGCCAGAACGCTAGCGAAGTCGTCAGAGGATCGGTAGGAGGTCGGGCCGTTTACACGTGACATCGTCCCCGGGGGACTGCCCGCGCAGGTGCTCCCAGACCCAGGGGAGCAGGTGCGAGCCCACCCAGGCAGCCTCGCCGGCGGCGACGCGGGCACCGCTGGTCCGCGGAATGGCCGGTAGCTCCGCCCGCCAGTCCTCGACCTCGCCGCCGACCGCTTCAGCCAGTGCGGCGGCGATACGACGATGTCCCTCGCTGTTGGCGTGCAACCGGTCGGTGTGCCACAGCGCCGGATGGCTGGCCACGGGCGCTGACGCCAGATCGACCACGACCGAGCCGTAGCGCTCACGACACTCGAGGGTGACCGAGTTCAGGAACTGCAGGCGCGGGCGGAGCACGACCGCGAGCGGCGCGACCCGCGCCATGTCCGGCATCGTGAAGGAGAGGACCTCAGCGCCCGAAGCGGCCAGCTCGGCGTGCATGGCGAACAGGTCGTCGCGCAGGGCCTTGCGGTCCAGCCGTGGGCGCAGGAGGTCGTTGACCCCGGCCACGACCACGGCCCAGTCAGGTGCCAGCGCAATTGCCGGCTGCAGCTGGGTCTCGCGAACCTCGGCCGCCGTCTGTCCGCGGACCGCCAGGTTGGCGTAGAGCAGGCCGGGATGCATGACGGCCAGATGGCGTGCGAATCGGTCCGCCCACCCGATGTAGACCCCGCCGGGGCCGGGATCCTCAAGACCCTCAACGGTGCTGTCACCGATCGCAACCAGGCGAAGCGGCATACCCGTGCTCCTCACGACGCAGTGGCGACCTGTGCGCACAGGTCCGCTCGACTCTCCCACGTGGGCAGGGTAAAGGGACCAATTGTTTGTCGTAGTCCACCCGGTAAACGTCTGCGCCCGATCCGTGTGCAGAGATAGCGTCGGTCAATGAGCGATTCCGAGACTGACCTCCTTAAATCCGTACTTGACCAGACCGAGGCCACCATCGCCGCCGTCGCGGCTACTCAGGAACACCTGCCCACACCGTGCCCCGAGTTCGATGTCGCCCGAGTCGTCGACCACCTGGTCGGGTGGGCCAAGAGCTTCGGCGGGCGCCTCACCGGTCGTCCGGCCACGGGCGAGCCGAACGACTACCGCGCCGGCCCGGTGCCGGCCATGGAGTTTCATCACGCGGCAGAGGAGATCATCGGCGCCTACCGAGAGGGCGGTGAGCAGTCGCAGAAGCTGCCCGTCGGCTTCGTCATGATGGAGTTCCTGGTGCACGGATGGGACCTGGCCATCGCGACCGGTCGCTCGACAAGCTTCAGCCCTGCCGCCGCCGACCTGGCGCTCGATACGGGCAGGGCGATGCTCAAGCCGGAGTACCGCGGGCCGGGAAAGTCGTTCGGTCACGAGGTTGAGGTGCCGGATGCCGCGGGATCGGTTGACCGGCTGGTCGCCTTCCTCGGCAGGGACCCCGCCTGGAAGGCTCCGGGTGTTTAGCGAACTAAGTACGGGCGAGTCGCACTTGTGAAGAAAACAGCAATTTAGGCAAAATCACGCAAATCACCGACAAACAAGCTTCTTATCCTCGACACTGCAGGGGTGAGGGATGCTGCTGCGGGGTGGGCGGTCGTTGCGCAATGCGTAATGGCCGGTTTCATGGGTGCGATCTGGCTCCAGCACAGAGGGCACTGGCAAGACCAAAAGGGGGACAAAGGCGCGTTCTGGCTGATGCTGTGGTCGGGCGTCCTGACGATGCTCTTCCTGGTCAACGGGCTGCTTCCCGCGCTCCCAGACGGCCTCGGTGCGCAGGTCGTCCTCTTCGCTCGCGCACAGATCCTTGCGGCTGCGGTGCTCTTGGCCCTGCCTGCGGTCAAGGCTTTTACGGGCGGACGGCCGATCCGATGGTGGGTCACCGTCGCGGGGTCGATGTTCGCCGGGCGTGCAGTGCTGTGGATCACCACGGACGCCGTCGTGGTTCACGCGGGCATGGACGGGCAGTGGCGGTTCGGGTCGTGGAGCGCACTGACCTTCTTGGCACCGGTGGCAGTGGTCGCACTGTATGTGGCTCTGAGGGCGGCGCGAATGCGCGACAAGGCCGCCAGGGCGGCCCTGGCCTGGGCAACAGTCGCCGGAGGTGCGGGTCTGACCGTGGCCTTCGTGATTCCCCAGGGGCATATCGCTGAGCTGGTCAAAGGCGTGTGGACCCTGCCGCTCGTGGCCGCGCTCTATGCGATGGGCAAGCTGCGCATCCGCGCTGCAAACGCGCGGGTGGCCCGCCAACAAGCTCTGCGCGACGCACTGAACGAGATCGGGAGGACGGCCTGTCTGACCACCGACCTTCCGGCGATGCTGGGACAGGCCGAGACGGTGGCGCGCGAGCAGGTTGGGGACCACACCCTGGTCGGGTCAGTGGGTCCCAGGTCCGGCGAGCCGTTCTCCACGAGCTTCGACTCGGCCACGGGACTTCCCAGGGATGACCTCACCAGCGACTTCCTCGACGACCTCTGCCGGATCGTCTCCGTTGCCGCCGAACGGATGCACCTGACTGACGACCTGCGCGCGGAGGCGCTCACCGACCCCCTGACGCGGCTGCCGAACCGAATGGCCCTTGAGCTGCAGCTCGCGAAGGCGTTCGCTCGTGCCACGAGCCAGGGGACCGACCTCGCAGTCCTGTACTGCGACATCGACGACTTCAAGCGGGAGAACGACAAGCATGGTCATGCCTGGGGCGATGAGCTGCTGCTGAGGATTGCGGCGCGGATCAGAGAGATCTTGGGCGGAGGCCCGTTCCTGGCTCGCTTTGGCGGGGATGACTTCGTCGTCCTGGTCGAGAACGCAGAGTCGCCCGACGTGCTCGTCGAGCTGGCCAGGTCGATCCATGTCGGACTCGACCTGCCGGGAGCCGACCGCATCCCGCCGCTGCTTTCCGTTGGTGTGGCCGTCTTTGCCCCGGAGCAAGGCGCCGACCCGGACCTGCTGCTGCGGCAGGGGGAGACGGCGATGCTGGAAGGCAGGCGAAGCGGGCTGGGCGTGGTGGTATTCGATGACGCGCTGCGCGCTCAGATGGTCGCTGACCAGAACCTGGTGCGCGAGATCGATGCCGCCCTCCTGTACGACGAGTTTGAGCTGCACTACCAGCCGATCGTGGACGCAAAAACGCTGGGCATCGTCGGCGTAGAGGCACTCATCCGCTGGCCCCAGGTCGACGGTATGCGGATGCCGGCGCAGTGGATCCCCTTTGCCGAGAAGACCGGCGTGATCATCCCGGTCGGTCGCTGGGTGGTCGGGGCGGCCCGCCAGTGTGTAGAGCGACTCGGCCTGCCGGTCGCGGTCAATGTCGCGGCCCGCCAGCTGGCCGACCCACGGTTCATCGATCACCTGCGCGAGGACTGGGGCGACAACGACTGGCACCTGCTCACCCTGGAGATCACCGAAAGCGACCTGCTGGAAGACCTTTCGGACGTCATTGACTCCCTGACCGCGGTGCGCGAACTGGGAGCCAGGATCTCGATCGACGACTTCGGGACGGGGTACAGCTCTTTCTCCCGCCTGGCGACCCTGCCGGTCGACGTGCTGAAGATTGACCAGGCGTTCGTCCGCGATCTCGACACGCCGGGTGGTGTTGCGGTCGTTCGCGCGATCGTGTCGCTCGCGCGGGCCTATGGCCTGGACGTCGTCGCGGAAGGCGTCGAGCGGATGGACCAGCTGGAGGTGCTAGCCGAGCTCGGTGTCGCCAACCTCCAGGGCTACCTTCTCGGGCGCCCGGCACTGGCCGTACCGGAGCGAGTCGACCTCTCAGCCGCGGGGACTGACGGGGAGGCGCCGGCCCAAGGGGCCCGGACCGCAGCCGGCGAGGAGCCGGTGCCGCCCGAGTCCCAGTCCGAGGAGCACTCGGATCGCCGTGGCGGGAGCCTTCCACCAGGTTATGCAGCGTTCGACTCGGCGATCACGAGCCTGGGGGAGAGCCTGGACCATCCTCCGGCCGGGCCACATCTGGAGGCGCACGACCAGGTGAGCGAGCGCCGTGACCAGGCCGGCGAGCAGCGTGACCAGGCCGGCGAGCAGCG
>JBDTOA010000076.1:0-8784 GCA_039933475.1 Dermatophilaceae bacterium | reverse complement strand
ATCAAGCCACTGATCGGGATCGAGGAGTTCGGCGCAGGCGTGATCGTTTGAGCTCGCGCTCCAGGTCCTTCAGAAGCGCGTCAGGGATCCACGCGCAGTTCACCACGAGTGGTGTGCTGCGCAGGTTGGACGTCGGCGACAGAAGCCTGCTGATGTACCCCGCCGACGAGCTGGAAGCCGGACCGGCCAACCTCTATCTGCGGATTCGGGGCGAGGAGAGCGCCGAGGCGGTGGCGCTCCTCGGGCCGGGGAGCGGGAGCGAGGTCAGCTGGAGCGACGCCGGGCCGGTCATTGTCGGCAGCTGGCGCGACCTCCATTACAGGGTTGCCTTCCGGCTGGCCGAAGCCTTGCCCGCCTGGTACTGGGGGGTCGAGATCAGGAGCCGGCGTTCGACCCCGACGGAGATCGACCTGGTCTACGCCCAGGATCTCGCGCTGGCGCCTTACGCTGCCGTCCGAGCGTGTGAGTACTACGTCAGTCAGTACCTCGACCTCACTGCCGTTGTCGGCTCGTCGGCGGGCACGGCTCTCGCGGCCCGCCAGAACATGCCCGGCCCAGCGGCGCCCTGGGCGGTCGTCGGAGCCCTCAGTCAGGGCGTGGGCTGGGGTACCGACGCTCTTCAGCTGGTTGGGCGTTCACACAGGGCAGGGGCAGAGATGCCCGGGCTCTCGGCCAAAGACCTTCCCAGCAGCCGGCTTCAGCACGAGCACACCCTGGCCCTCATGCAGGCTCGTCCCGTGCGTCTGGCTCCGGGGGAGACTCTTGCGACGGGCTTCTTCGGTGCCTACCAGCCCGACCACCCGGCCGCGACTTCCGACCTGGACCGGGCAGTCGTGGATCAGGCCCTGAGTCAGCCGGAAGCACAGCTTGAGGCGGATGGCCATACAGCAAGGCATGTTGGGGGACTCGCCGCTGATGGACAGGTTGCGGCCTCGTCGCTCTTCTCGTCAGCCCCCGCACTGGTCTGCTCGCCACTGGATGACGAACTGCTCGCAAGGCTCGCCGGGCAAGGGCGCCGCCATACGGAGTGGGATGGTGACACCCTGCTCAGCTATTTCACCGATCGGGGACGACATGTCGTCACGGGCGCCAAGCAGTCCGTGGTGCTGCGTCCACACGGCCACCTCATGCGCACGGGGACGGCCCTGGTGCCGGACGAGGGCAGTCTTACCACGACCGCATGGATGGCCGGCACGTTCCACTCCCAGGTTACCCAGGGGCATGTCAGCAAGAACCGGATGCTGTCCACCCGGCGCAGCTACCTGGGCCTGAAGCAGGCACACGGGTTGCGTGTGTTTGTGGAATCAGGCAGTGCCACGGGTGGTCGGTGGAGCCTGCTGGACGAGCCCAGCGCCTGGGCAGTGAGCCCTGACTCCTGCCGCTGGTGGTACCAACACGACGACGGGCTGATCGAGGTCGTGTCCACCGCTCCTGCCGAGCGGCACGAGCTGGGGCTCGAGGTCAGGGTTCTGGACGGACCGCCTGCCCGCTTCCTGGTCTGCGCGCATGTTGCGCTAGGCGGGGACGACGGTCGGGACGCCGAACCGCCTTTGCTTGAGCACGATGAGAAAGGGGTGACGGTCCGACCGGCGCAGGGGTCTGCGACGTCGATCCGGTTCCCTGGTGGGTCGTTCAAACTCTCCTGGGCTGGGTCGGTCGACCTGGTCGCCCGCGACGAGGCCCTCTTCCTGGACGGGTTCTCCCGCGACCTGCCCTGGGTCACGATGCGCACTGCCAGCACCTCAGAGCTGCGACTCGTGCTGACCGCCGACCTGGTTCCGGCCGCCGACCTGGCCGCGCAGGAGCTCGGGGCCCCGGACCCGGTCATGGAGCCCAGGGGCATGCGGGAACCCGTAGGCGCGGACGACCACACGTTCTGGGACCGGATCGGCTCCTCGGTGCGGCTTCGGGTCGCTCCCGACTCGCCGTTGGCGACGGAGGTCTCCAGGCTCGACCAGATGCTGCCGTGGTTCGCTCACGACGCGCTCGTCCACTACCTGTCGCCGCGAGGGCTGGAACAGTCCACCGGGGGCGGATGGGGCACCCGTGATGCGTGTCAGGGACCGGTGGGCCTGCTCATCGCACTGGGGGAGACGGCGCCGTTTCGCGACCTCATCATTCGTGTCTTTGGAGCCCAGAACGCGCGCGGCGACTGGCCCCAGGACTTCGAGTTCTACCCACGGGAGATGCGCGGCGGGCAGCGAGACGCTCACGGAGATGTTGTCTTCTGGCCCATGCTCGCCCTCGGCGAGTATTTGGCCGTGACCGGCGATGCCAGCCTTTTCGCTGAACGGATCCCGTTCGTGGACGAGTCCGGCGCCACCGCAGCAGAGTCGCTGCTCGAGCATGTTCGACGAGCCTTGGACATCATCACTGCCAGGACAGTTCCCGGCAGCCCGCTGCCGGCATACGGGGGCGGTGACTGGAACGACTCGCTGCGACCGGTCGACCCGCTCCTGGCGGCCCGGCTGTGCTCCACCTGGACGGCAACCCTGCAGGTCCACTCGCTGCGCACACTGTCTCGATCGCTTCGGGCCCTGCTCCCCAGGCTCGGCCGCGCAGACATTGCCAGCGCCGGCGAGTGCGCCTCATTGTGCGAGCGCGTCGCCGAACAGACCGAGCTGGCGATACAGACCCAGCTGATGAAGGACGGCGTACTGGCTGGCTATGGCCTTTTCGATGACGAAGGGGGGATCGAGCACCTCGTCCACCCATCAGACCACCGGACCGGCCTGCGCTATGGCCTCCTCCAGATCATCCACGCGATCTCCGGCGACCTCCTCAACCCGGCCGAGGCGCGAGAGCATCTGGACGTCATCCAGGAGCACCTGCTCGGCCCGGATGGGGCTCGCCTCTTCGATCACCCCGCCCGCTACCACGGCGGCCCGATGGAGATCTTCCAGCGCGCGGAGGCCAGCACCTTCTTCGGCCGTGAGATCGGCATCATGTACACCCACGCACACCTTCGCTATGCCGAGGCCCTCGCCCGCCACGGTGACACCGAGCAGCTTCTGGAGGCCCTGGACCTGGCCTGTCCTATCGGTGTGACCGATCGCGTTCCGAACGCCAGGCCACGCCAGTCGACGTGCTACTACTCGTCCTCTGACGCGGCGTTCGCCGACCGGTACGAAGCGGCCGAACACTACGGTGACGTCATGGCCGGCACTGTGGCACTTGAGGGAGGTTGGCGGGTCTACAGCTCGGGCCCCGGAATCTTCCTGCGCCTGGTCGTCGAGAGCCTCCTCGGCGTGCGCCGCCGAGGTGAGGTTCTGGAGATCGACCCCGTGCTGGCACCTGACCTTGACGGGTTGCAGGCGAGGGTGCCCCTGGACGGCACGCAGGTGGATCTGACCTTCAAGGTCGGCCCTCGCGGCGTGGGGCCAACCGGGGTGTCGCTGAACGGGGTTGCGCTGGCCACGACTCCGCTGGCGAACCCCTATCGCCCGGCCGGCGTCGCCGTCGACATGGCGCTGGTTACGGCGGGCCTGTCCGCCGCTGGGCGCAACCACCTCGAGATCGCGCTGTCGTGACATGACTCCCTCAGGCAACGCCGACCGTCCTTGGCTGCAGACAGATCTTCCCCTGGAACGGCGCGTCGAGGCGCTGCTGGCCGAGATGACCCTGGCCGAGAAGGTCGGTCAGACCCACCAGAGCGCCAACCTCGACGCCGTCGCCGACCGCGAGCTCATCCGAGGCGGGGGGATCGGGTCAAGCCTGGTCGCCAGCGGTGCAACTGCAGGAAATGAGCGTGACGCGGGCATCGATGTCTCGGCCCTCTATGCAGCACAGCGGATAGCTGTCGACGAGACACGTCTGGGGATCCCGCTGCTGTTCGCCCGGGACGTCATTCACGGACACCGGACCGTCTTCCCGATCCCGCTCGGCCTCGCTGCCACGTGGGACGAGGACCTCGTATGCCGCACCGCGCGGCTCGCTGCGACCGAAGCGAGCCTGGAGGGAGTCACCTGGACCTTCGCCCCGATGGTGGATCTCTCGGAAGAACCGCGGTGGGGGCGGGTCGCCGAGTCGCTGGGGGAGTCGCCCGTGCTCGCGGGTCGCCTGGCTGCCGCCATGGTGCGCGGTTTCCAGGGCGAGACTTTTGGCAGTGCAGACGGGCGCGGCGACGGGGCAGTTGCGGCGTGCGCCAAGCACTTTGTCGGGTACGGGCTGGTCGGGGGTGGCCGCGACTACGAGACCGTCCAGGTCGGCGAGAACACGTTGCGCAACCTTCACCTGCGACCGTTCCGAGCCGCCGTGGAGGCGGGATGCGCGACGGTGATGGCCGCTTTCACCGACGTCGACGGAGTGCCTATGCACGCTCACCGACACCTCCTGCGAGAAGTGCTCAAGGAAGAGTGGGGCTTCGACGGTGTTGTCGTCGCCGACTGGGACGGCGTCGGGCAGCTGGTCAACCAGGGCGTTGCCGCGGATCTGCGGGATGCGGCGGCCCAGGCGATCACGGCCGGCGTGGATGTCGACATGGTCTCCGGCGCCTACTCCTCCCACCTCGCCGAGCTGGTTGGCTCTGGTGAGGTTCCCGTTGAGCTGGTTGATGATGCGGCGCGGCGAGTCATCCGCCTCAAGCTCAGGCTGGGTCTGTTCGAGCGGCCCTATGTCGGGGCGCCGACTTCGACGCCGGCTTCAGCACCCGTCGCCACTGGCCCGGCCCTGGGGCGCGCCGACAGCGACCTCGGGCCGGCTGCCCGCGCACTGGCGCGTGAGGCGGCCACCGCCTCCCTTGTTCTGGTGAGCAACAACGGCTCACTTCCGTTGCGCGCCAACCCTGGTCGTGTTCTCCTGACTGGTCCGTTCGCCGAAGAGGGCCCGGCGCTGCTGGGCACGTGGACGCTCGACGGCAGAGGGGAGGACGTCGTGAGTCCGGCGACCGCCCTACGGGATCGACTGGGAGAGGGCGCGACTGTCGACGACGGGCGATTCAGTGACCGGACCTTGCACCTGGTCCGCCAGGCCGACGTCACCATCGCCCTCGTCGGCGAGCACCCGTCGCGTTCGGGCGAGGCCAACTCTGTCGTGAACCTGGGTCTGCCGGCTGGTCAGCTTGAGACCCTGCGGGCCATCGCCGCTATCGGAAAGCCGCTGGTTGCAGTCGTGTTCACCGGCAGGCCCCTGGACCTTGGCGAGGTTATGGATCTCGCCGATGCCGTCCTGGTTGCCTGGCACCCGGGGGTCGAAGCCGGGCCCGCACTGGTGGAGACCCTCTTTGGCGACCGCGCACCCAGCGGGCGTCTGCCGATGACCTTCCCGCGCAGCGTCGGCCACCTGCCGTCCAGCACCCATGCCCGCCCAACCGGCCGGCCCATCCTGGCTGCCGACGATGCTGTCTCCAGTCGTTACCTCGACGCGCTCGTGGTGCCACGCCTCCCGTTCGGGTCTGGCCTGACTTACACAACCTTCAGCTACGGCCCAATTCAGTTGTCCGCAAGGGAAATGCCGCTGTATGGGGGGTCCATCGAGGTGAGTATTGAGGTTACCAACTCGGGACATCGCCCAGGGCGCGAAGTTGTGCAGCTCTACCTGCGCGATGTCGTGGCCGACGTGACGCGGCCCCTGCTCGAGCTCGCAGACTGGGTGAGCCTGGCTCTGGACGCCGGGGCGACCGGCACGGCGACGTTCACGGTCACGCCTTCCCAGCTCTCGTACTACGACCGAACCATGAGTCTTCGGACTGACCCCGGGGAGGCCGTGGTGGTGGTGGGTCCGGATGCCCCAAGGGGCACATCTGCCCGATTCAGGGTCACGCGCTAGTCCACCATCACGTTGGCGTGGATGCGGGTGTGGTGGCAGTCGCTGGCGATGAGCTCGTTGCTGGTGCAGGAGCCGGAGAGCTGGTCTGAGTCGTCGGCCCGGGCGGCGAGGTTGTTGGTGCACCAGTCGGCGTGACCCCGCTGGGTGTGGTTGTCGTCGTCGGTTCCTTCGTCGGTTCGCCCGTCGTCTCACGCGGAGTTGGAGTGCCGGTCCTGGTGTCGATCACCGGGGTTCCGCTGGAGGGCGCGGCCGTGACCGGCGGCGGCCGAAGCCACAGGTAGGTCACCAGTGTCAGCGCGAACAGTGCCATGAGCAGCCAGGTGGACCGCCTGGGACGTATCCATCTCACGAGCCAGACACGCGTCGTCAGAGCCTTCCCGGTCACGACGTCATGTCCGTCGTCATGTCCGTCGGCGACGATGTGTCCAGATCGATCGGCACGTTGATGCCTTCACGGCGTAGCGCCGCCGCGATGCGACCGCGTAGGGCCAGCCCGACCTGGAACTGCTGGCCCGGCTGGGTGCGAGCCACGATCTCCACGTGGATCTGGTCGACGTCGATTCTCTCGACGCCCATGACGACCGGCGCATCCAGGAGCTGGGGGCGGAGCTCCTCGTCGGCGAAAACCTCGCGCCCGACCTGCCGCAGGATCTCGGTGGCGTGGCCGATGTCGACGCTGAGAGGGAAGGGCACATCGACGACGGCTCGAGCCCAGTCCCGTGAAAGGTTGGTGAGCTGCGCGATCGAGCCGTTGGGAGTGATGATGACCTCGCCGTTCGCGGTGCGGATCTTCGTCATCCGGAGCGTCACGTCCTCGACGGTGCCGACCACGCCCCCCGGAATGCCGATGCCGGCGATGCTGATGAGGTCCCCGAAGCCGTACTGGCGTTCGGCGATGATGAAGAAGCCCGCAAGAAGGTCCTGGACCAGGCGCTGGGCCCCGAAGCCGAGAGCCACCCCGACGACAGCGGCCGGCGCTACCAGTCCCGTGATCGGGACCCCCAGCCGGTCGAGGATCTGCACCGCGGTGACCGTGTAGACGATGACCAGAGCGGTCCAGGTCAGCACCTGGGCCAGGGCCGCTCGATGCTTGGCGGCCTCAGAACGCACAATGGCGTCGGACTCGGCATCGTTGACGTCGATGCGATCCGTGATCGCCGCCCGCAGCCAGGTGGCGAACCTGGTCAGCAGAATGGCGCCGAGGACCAACAACAGGATCTCCAGGCCGTGGCCGCGGACCCAGTAGGGCACATCGGGCAGCGGCTCCGCCATGGGCACGATGGTCATGGAGATCATGGTCATCATCATGACGCGATCATGGCCTGATGGCGTGATCATGACGTGCGGAGGGTGCGATCGGTAGGGTGGCGCGGTCCTGAGTGTGTCCGTCACCTCGTCAACGGGGAGTGCCATGGCTGCGAATGCTGCGCAGACCTCCACCTCCCCGACTTCCGCTCGGATGACGTGGCACCTGGGCCGGCTCGCCATCCCGCTGTCCGTCTGGCTGCCGCTGGCCATCTTCGCCGTGACCAGGCTCTACGGCTTCGTGATCATTGCCGTTGCCGCGCGACACCAGGTCGCTCTTCCGTCGCCGGCCCACCCCGGGATCTACCAGTTCACGGCGCATCCGAGCTCACCCGGCTACCTGGACCTGATCACCAACTGGGATGGCCAGTGGTACGAGCGCATAGCCACCAACGGGTATCACCTGCCCGCTGCTGGGGACCCGAACGGGCAGGACGCGCTCAGGGCGTTCGCGTTCCTGCCTCTCTTCCCCGTGGTCATCGGCGGGGTGATGAACATCACCGGACTGAGCTTCGCGGTGTGCGTGACGATCCTGAACCTCGTCGCCGGCGCAGCCGCGATGGTCGTCATGTTCGCCCTGGTCGAGCGCACAGCAGGCACCTTCGCCGCCGGTGCCGTAGTGCTGTTCACCAGCTGCTTCATCGCGGCGCCTCTGTTCCAGGCTGCCTACTCCGAAAGCCTTGCCCTGCTGCTCGTCTGCACCGTCCTGCTCCTGATCGCTCAGCGCCGCTACGGCTGGGCGGTGCTCGCCGTCCTCCTGCTCTCGTTGACAAGGCTGGTCACCCCGCCACTGGCCGTCGTCGTACTCGTCCACGCGGCCCTGCGTTATCGCAACCGGGCGAAGGACCCGATCCGACGCGGCGAAATGGTCTGGATGGCCGTGCTGACAGTGGTCTCGGCCGCTTCGGTCTCGCTGTGGTCAACGATCACGAATGCAATCACCAACGGCGTTCAGGCGACCGGCGCCGACCGCGGGAGCGTGTCCAACGCCGTGGCCGTCGGCAGGTTCGGCTGGTTCACGAACGCCTACGAGCACATCGGCTGGATCGGTGTTGTGGGGTTGGCGCTGCTGGTTGTGCTGTTCGTGGTTGTCGCCATCAGTCCGATGACGCGTACCTGGGGCGTCGAGGTGAGAACCTGGTTCGCGATCTACCCGATCTTCCTGGTGTTCGTAGCCGGGGTGCACGCTGGAATGTTTCGATATCTCCTGCTCGCTTTCCCGCTGGCACTACTCATGGTCGGAAGTCCCGAGCCGGGAACGCTGCCCCGGAAGCGAGCCGGGCTGGTCGTGGTCGTGTCCCTGGTCAGCCTCGGGCTGCAGGCGCCCTGGGTCAGTCATGCACTGGTGGTCACAGCACTCGCGGGTAAACCCTGGCTGCCATGAGCTCCAGTCACGCGCGGATGGGTTACGCGCGGTTCGGCAGGCGGTGGGCACGCAACGTGGTCGAGATCGCCGATGACGTGGCCTGCCTCCAGACCGGTGGGTTCTGGGCGGTGGTGGTCACCTTCGAGGGTGTGGTCAGGTGCGTCCGCTTCGCGCAGGTGGACGAGGCGCCCGGTGCCGACGAACAACCTCGGCAGGTCGCCGGCTGGGCGCCCCTGACGGGTGACTGGAGCTCGTCACTGGACGAGCGGGCATACCTCGCGGGCGTGAGCCAGATCCGCGACCGGATCGCCGCGGGCGACGTCTACCAGGTCAGTCTCTGTCGCGTG
>JBDTOA010000075.1:0-8832 GCA_039933475.1 Dermatophilaceae bacterium | reverse complement strand
CGGCGTGCGGCTCGACCTCGGCGCGACAGCGAAGGCCTGGGCCGCCGACCGATCTGCCCGGCGAATCGCAGGGGTCCTTGGCTGTGGCGTGCTGGTCAGCCTCGGCGGAGACATAGCGGTCGCTGGCGAACCGCCAGCCGATGGCTGGACGATCCGCGTCCAGGACGTCACCGGCGATCCCCTGGCACCCGCGAACGGCCCAACCGGTCTCATTGCCATCGGCTCCGGTGGGCTGGCGACGTCCAGCACCAGCGCCCGCAGGTGGAGGCGCGGAGGCGACCTGATGCATCACATCCTGGACCCGCGGACCGGTCAGCCCGCGGACAGCGAATGGCGAACGGTCTCGGTGGCCGCAGGCTCCGCCTTGGACGCGAACATTGCCAGCACGGCGGCAGTTATTCGCGGAAGTCGTGCCCCCGGCTGGCTGGCAAAGCTCGGGCTTCCCGCCCGGCTGGTCGCTGTTGACGGCTCGGTGACCACGGTCGCTGGATGGCCCGAGGACCACGCATGCTGATCTCCGGCACCGCGCTCTGGTACGCCAGCCGCGCGACAGGCGTCATCTCCCTCATCCTGCTCTCAGTCGTGGCAGTCCTGGGCATCGTCGTCAACCGGCAGGGCCACCTGCCGGGCCTGCCACGGTTCGCGGTGACCGGGCTGCACCGCAGCCTGTCGCTGCTCGCGGTTGCCTTCCTCGGAACGCACATCGCCACGGCTATAGCAGACGGCTACGTGAACATCTCCTGGCTCTCGACGATTGTTCCGTTCACCTCGGCCTACGAACGCTTCTGGCTCGGGCTCGGCACTGTTGCGGTGGACCTGGTTGCCGCGGTCATCGTCACCAGCCTGCTTCGTGCCCGGCTCAAGCCTGCCGTATGGCGGGCTGTGCACTGGCTCTCCTATGCCGCGTACCCCGTGACCGTCATCCACAGCCTGGGTGCCAGCAAGGACCTGCGCTCCGGCTGGCTCCTCGCCCTCACGATGGGCTCGGTCTTTGCCGTGGCCAGCGCCATCGGCTACCGGGTCATCGACGCATCCGCGGCCATACCCCGCCCGGGTCGCGTACCCCAGCAGCTCTTTCACGCAGGCAGGACAGGGAGCCTCCGATGAGCACGGCGATACGAGAAACCACGGCTGGCCACGCCCGAACCGGCACAACGTCGCTGCCCCGGCTTCTCCCGGCAACGAGTCAGCCGATGCAGCTCGGCGCCCACCTGCAGGCACACGGCCACCTGCCCTACCGAGGCGGCCCCGGGATGCTCATCCACACGCTCGAGTCAGCGGGACTGACCGGACGCGGCGGTGCTGCGTTCCCGACCCATCGAAAGCTCGCCGCCGTGGCCAGCCAAAGAGGCGTCTCGGTCGTCGTGGGCAACGGCGCCGAAGGCGAGCCGGCGAGCGACAAGGACAAGGTCCTGCTGTGGTCCTCCCCGCACCTGGTGCTGGACGGACTTCAGCTGGCGGCTGAGGCGGTAGGAGCCGCAAAGATCCACCTCTACATCCACAGGGAGACCCAGCTGGTGCAGCGACTTCAGTCGGCGCTGGCCGACCGGGCACAGGCCGGCCTCGATCGCCTCACGGTCAGCCTGGTCACCGCGCCACATCGCTTCCTGGCCGGTGAGGAGTCGGCTCTGGCCAGCCGGGTCGAAGGCGGCCCGGCGCTGCCGCGTTTCACGCCACCGCGAGTCTTCGAGCGTGGCGTCCACGGGGCCCCGACGCTGGTTCAGAACGTGGAGACGCTCGCCCAGCTGGCCCTGATCGCGCGGTACGGGTCGCAATGGTTCCGGAGTGTCGGCACCGCGGATGAGCCCGGCAGCATGCTCACCACGGTGCGGCTCGCCGACGGAAGCGGCGGCGTGGCAGAAGCGGCGATCGGCACTCCGATCCGCGACCTGCTCCAGCTCGGCAGGCACCCGGCCCAGGCGGTGCTGGTGGGCGGTTACCACGGCGCGTGGCTCTCCCCCGAGCAGGCTGGGCGCCTCACGCTCAGCAACGGGGACCTTCGCCCGCTCGGCGCGGCCGTCGGCGCCGGCGTGCTGGCGGCACTGCCGGCAAACCGTTGCGGCCTGGTCGAGTCAGCGCGTGTCGTCAGCTACCTTGCCCTTGAGTCCGCGGGCCAGTGCGGCCCCTGTCTCAACGGGCTCCCCCGCATAGCGGCCACCTTCTCCAAGCTGGCCGGCCAAGACACCTCGCCTGCGTCGCGGGCGGACCTGCAGCGTTGGTCGCAGCTGGTCGAGCGCAGGGGCGCCTGCCACCACCCCGACGGCACGGTCCGCTTCCTGCGAAGTGCCCTGACCGTCTTCGCTGACGAGGTCGCCGCGCATGAGTCGGGCCGCTGCAGCGCAACCACCGGCGAACCGTTCCTGCCCATCCCGGCCGGCTCACCGGCATACGAGGAAGACTGGAGCTGAACCATGAGCGAGCGACTGCGGGTCAACCCGATCCTCTGCACGGGCCACGGCCTGTGCGCGGAGCTGCTCCCGGAGCAGATCACCCTCGACGAGTGGGGCTACCCCATCCTCTCCGGTGAGCCTGTCCCCGGAGAGCTGGGCAAGCTGGCACGACGCGCGGTCACGGACTGCCCGGCCCTTGCCCTCCAGCTGCTACGGGAGGGCTGACCCCGCTCGGCATCTCTCAGAAGAAAGTCAGAGGAAACGCCCAGCAAGTCCTGAGCCTTGGCGTCCATCCTTGAAGAATGAGCCTCATGACCGGACGAGAGAGCAGCACCAGGTCCACGGACCTGATCCGCCCCGACGGCACGCCTGTTCGCGTCCTCGTCGTCGATGACGAGCCGAACCTGGCAGAGGTCATGTCGAGCGTGCTGCGCCATGAGGGGTGGGACGTCAGGAGCGCAGCTACGGGGATGGACGCAGTGCGGGCCGGTCGCGAGTTCCGCCCAGACGCAGTCGTGCTCGACATGATGCTGCCCGACTTCGACGGGCTGGAAGTGATGCGCCGGCTGCGCGCGGACAACCCGCGCGTGGGTGTGCTCTTCCTCACCGCCCGCGACTCCGTCGAGGATCGGATCGCGGGGATCACCGCGGGTGGCGACGACTACGTCACCAAGCCGTTCAGCCTCGAAGAGGTGCTGGCCCGGCTGCGCGGAATGCTGCGCCGGGCGGGGATGAGCCACAACGACGCGGACACCCTCCTGGCGGTCGCCGACCTCACGATGGACGAGGAGGCCCGCGAGGTACGCCGCGCGGGCGAGATGGTTGACCTGACCGCCACCGAGTTCGAGCTGCTGCGTTTCCTGATGCGAAACCCCCGCCGGGTGCTGAGCAAGGCGCAGATCCTGGACCGGGTCTGGAACTACGACTTCGGCGGGCAGGCCCACGTCGTCGAGCTCTACATCAGCTACCTGCGCAAGAAGGTCGACGCCGGCCACGAGCCACTGATCCATACCGTGCGTGGCGTGGGCTACGTCCTGAAGACGGCCTCCTGACGATGCGCGGCTGGCTGGCCGGTCGGACCCTGGGGACCAGGCTGATCGCCGGCGTCCTGGTACTGCTCGCCCTGTCATGCCTGGCCATCGGGATCGCCACGAACATCACGTTGAGCGGCTTCCTCGTCGATCGCCTCGACCAGAACCTGGCCGGCGCCGGCAGCCGCCTCGATGTCAGCCTGGAGCACCCTGAAGGTCCGGGAGGTCAAGATGTGCCTCCCCAGGTCGGCGCCGAGCCGGGGATTGCGGGCCAGGCCGTCGGGACACTGGCCGTCAGGATTGCGAACGGGTCGATCGCCCAGGCTGTCGTGGTCCAGGACAAGGCGGGCCAGGTGAGCCTGAGCAACGTGGCCCTCAGCGAGGCAGACCGAAGCCTGCTCCTGAAGATGGCCCCCGACGCACGGCCCATCTCCGGCTCGCTGTCATCACTGGGCGACTACCGGCTCCGCGCCACCCGCAGCCAGGACGGAGACATCCACATCACCGGGTTGGCTCTGCGCGACGTCGAGTCGACGGTGCACCGGCTCGAGGCCACCGAGCTCGTCGTCTTTGCCGCAGCCCTTCTGCTGACCGGGCTGGCCGGTGCCGGCTGGGTCCGACTGTCACTTCGCCCGCTTCACCGGGTCACCACCACGGCCAACCGCGTGTCATCGATGTCGCTTGGCAGCGGTGCCGTGGATCTGTCTCACCGCGTTCCCGAGACCGACCCGCGCACCGAGGTGGGTCAGCTTGGAACCGCCTTCAACCAGATGCTTGGGCACGTGGAGACGGCGCTCGAGCAGCGGGCGGCCAGCGAGGCCCGGCTGCGGCGATTCGTGGCCGATGCCAGCCACGAGCTGCGCACCCCTCTGGCCGGTATCCGCGGCTATGCGGAGCTGGCTCTGCGCAACACCGAGCCCGTTCCCGACGACGTTGCCTATGCGCTGGGGCGGGTGGAGGCCGAAGCCGTCCGGATGGGGGGCCTGGTCAACGACCTGCTCCTGCTTGCCCGGCTCGACGCCGGTCGTCCGCTGGAGGATGAGGATGTCGACCTCTCACGGCTGGTGATCGAGGTCACCAGTGACGCCCGCGTAGCCGGTCCCGACCATCACTGGCTGCTCGACCTCCCGGACGAGCCAGTCGTCGTACGCGGTGACGAGCACAGGCTGCACCAGGTCGTCGCGAACCTCCTGTCCAACGCGCGCACCCACACCCCGCCCGGGACGTCGGTCCTGCTCCGCCTCATGGCCGCCCAGGAGCCCGGCGACCAGGTCCTGCTGTCGGTCAGGGATGACGGACCTGGCATTCCCAAGGAGCTGCAGGCTGACATCTTTGAGCGCTTCGTGCGCGCCGACGACTCGCGCTCGAGGGCCATCGGCAGCACCGGTCTCGGCCTGGCTATCGCGCGCGCTGTGGTCGTGGCGCACGGCGGCACCCTGACTTTGACCAGCGACCAGGACGGTGCGGAGTTCTGCATCGCCCTGCCGGTGGCGACGAGCCGCAGCGCCGACGCTCACCTCGCTCCGACGCGTGGCTGACCTGCCCTCATGAGCCGCACCACCGCTGGCTACAGTGAGCGCCAGACCGGCCGGGCGCCCTGAGCTCAGCACCGCCGGCTTAAGACAACGGCCTCCGACGAGACGACGGCCGTCCTAGGAGAGGCTGCAGCACATGGTCACTATCCACCCGTCCGCCGGCAACACGCTGACCTTGCGCGTGTCCTTGGAGCGCATTCCGGGCACCTTGGGGAAGCTGACCTCAGCGCTCGGACGTGCCGGGGCGCTGGTGGGCTCGATAGACATCATCGAGCACCAGCGTGACGTCATCGTGCGTCAGATCCAGGTGGAGACCCGCGGCGAGCAGCACGGCCGTGAGGTCGTGGAGGCAGCGAAAGTTGTGTCCGGCGTCAAGCTGCTCTCCGTGACCGACCGGGTCTTCGACCGCCACCAGGGCGGCAAGATCGAGGTCACCCCCAAGTTCGCGGTGCTCACCCGGGACGACCTCTCGATGGCCTACACCCCCGGCGTGGGCCGGGTCTGTACTGCGATAGCTGAGGACAAGTCGCTGGTGTGGGACTACACCATCAAGTCGAACTCGGTGGCCGTCCTGACCGATGGCACCGCCGTCCTGGGTCTTGGCGACATCGGGCCCGAAGCGGCGATGCCCGTCATGGAAGGCAAGGCGATGTTGTTCAAACAGCTCGCCAACATTGACGCCTACCCGATCTGTGTCAAGACCTCGGGAGTCGAGGAGCTCGTCGCCCTGGGCAAGGCGATCGCGCCCGGGTTCGGTGGCATCAACCTCGAGGATGTCGCAGCACCCATCTGCTTCGAGGTCGAGCGACGCCTCCAGGAAGAGCTGGACATTCCCGTATTCCACGACGACCAGCACGGCACCGCGATCGTCTCTCTGGCAGCGCTGTACGGCGCGGCAGAGGTGGTCGGCAAGCCGCTTGAGGATCTCAAGGTGGTCTTCCTCGGTATGGGCGCCGCAGGAGTTGCCTGCGTCCGGCTCTGGCAGCACGCGGGCGTCGGCCACTTCATCGGGGTGGACCGAAAAGGGATCGTCTCCCGTGACCGCACCGACCTCAACGATGCCAAGAGGTCCATCGCCGAGACGACGAACCCGGATGGGATGAGCGGCACCCTCGAGGAGGCACTTGTGGGTGCGGATGTCTTCGTCGGCGTCAGCGGTCCTGGCCTGGTCAAGCCGGACTGGATCGCCACCATGGCCAAGGACGCCATCGTGTTCGCCATGGCCAACCCGATTCCGGAGATCCAGCCCGAGGAGATGCCGGACAATGTGGCGGTCGTCGCCACAGGCCGCAGCGACTACGCGAACCAGATCAACAACGTCCTGGTCTTTCCGGGCATGTTCCGCGGGCTGCTCGACAGCCGGGCGCGCTCGGTGACCATGTCGATGAAGGTGGCGGCGGCCAGGGCCATCGCCGATATCGTCGCCGAGGACGGGGTGACGGCGGAGTACATCGTGCCCTCCATCTTCGACGCCCGCGTGGTTCCCAACGTAGCCAGAGAAGTCATGAAGGCAGCGGCCGCCGCCGGACTGGTCCCGGCCCCGAAACCGAAGAAGGCGACCTTCACGGCCTGATCGCGTGTCCTGACTGACGAGCACGGATCCCGGTTCCCCGCGAGGGTTCCGGGATCCGAGCTCGTCGCTCAGACGTCGATGTCTCTCTCATCGTTGTCGGGGACCTCATCTGCGACATCATCCGGGACATCTTTGGGCTCTTTGCCTGCCAGCCGGGGCGACTGCTCAGGTTCAAGACCCTCGGACAGGTCCACCGGACGACGGCCGCGTTCGACCCGCAGCGCGTTGAACGCAGCGGCCATTGCCGCCACCCAGGCGCCACCAAGGACAAAGCCGCCAAGGACGTCTGAGAGGTAGTGGACGCCAAGAGCGATCCGCGAGAAACCGATCGCGAGGACCATGAGCACGGCCAGCGCGATGCCCGCCTTGCGCCACGCTCCGTGCATGACCGGCAGGAAGACAAGGAGCAGGACGGAGTACCCGACGATTGCGGCCTGGGCGTGGCCGCTGGGAAAGCTGAGCCCAGGCTCATGAGCCACGGGGTTGGTCAGAACCGGGCGCAGTCGGTGGACCGAGGACTTCACCACGGTGTTCAGCAGTGAGGACCCAATGCCTGTGATCACCACGAACAGGGCAAGTATGGGCAGCCGGCGCCAGAGCAACCAGACGACGACAGCCGCCAGTACGACCACCCAGGCCAATGCTGACCCTGAGTCGCTGACCAGCTGCATCGCTCTGACGAACCCTGCGTGTGTCACGGCGTAGCCATGCAGGCTGTCGCTCGTACCGACGTCGGCTTGCAGCAGTGGCGGCCACTTGTCCTCGACGAGGAGCAGCACCAGGGCAAAGGGGACAGCCACGAGGGCCAGCGCCACGGCAGCCAGCACCGACCTCGCACCGAACCGGGTGGCGTGCTCAACCGATGACGAGGACTGCGGCGAAGCGGACCCCTTGGGCTTGACCTTCATCCCTCTCCTCGTTCCCATTCCGGTGGAGCGCGAAACACGTCGGGCCTCGCCTACCTCGAGCGGGAGGTTCGCAGCGAGGATAGCGAGGATACGATCCGATCATGGCCGCCGGTGAACCAGGAGCGGCAGAACCATGGTCGCCTCGGCCTGACGAAGATGGGCCGCGGCCACGGTGATCGGCCACTGTGACGACGACGCGTCAACCACCAGCAGAACCACCTTGCCGCTGACCGCGGAGAGCAGGTCGTCGTTGACGCGGATGGCGTCCCGCCACAGTGCTGCCTCCTGGGGCGATGAGAGGTCGGCGGGTGAACCGTGATCGCTCGACACGCTCAGGTCGGCCCTGGCCATCTGGCCCACCTCTGCCAGATGATCGGCGAGCCCACCGACCATCAGCCGGTAGCCGGCCGCTGGCAGAGCAACGACCACCTCGGGACGTTCCGCCCATGTACCGCGCCAGTGGCGGAGCGCAGCCACCGCCGCCTCCAGCAGCTCTGGTGAAGGCGGGTGGTCTCGGCGGAAGGTCGACTGCACGAGCTCACGCCATTCGGGAGCGTCGGCATAGACGATCGCACGACCAGCCTGCGCCATCTGCCCGGCCGGGATCCTTCCCCTCGTGCCGAACGCTCCCCCGGGCCACATCTTGCGGGGCTCGAGAACCGTGACCTCGCCCCTCAGCCGGCGGGTCACCGCCGTGACGGTGTCAACCTCGGGACGCTCCTGCAACGGCTCCGGCAGGTGCCCGAGACAGACCGAGCACCGGCCGCACTTCTGTGCGCTGGTGTCGTCGAGAGACTCCTGCAGCAGCTGCATGAGACAGCTCTGCCCGCGGGTGTAGGCGCGCATGATGTCCGCTTCGCGGCGCCTGGTGGCGATGATGCCGTCGTAGTGCTCCTGGTCATAGGCCCAGTCGACGCCGGTTGGGCGCCATCCCCCCTCCACCCGCTCGACCACTCCGTCAACGGCCAGCTGCTTGAGCATCAGCTCCACCCGCCCGCGTCGGAGCCCGGTCTCTGCCTCGAGCGCCGGAACGGTGGCGGGCTGGCCGCCGGAATAGGCCGACAGGCCGGCGAGCAGGCGCTCGACCTGGGCTCGATCGGGGATCGTCGCGGTCGCGAAGTAGTCCCACACCCCCGCGTCCGCGTCCGAGGGCAGCAGCGCCACCAGGGCATGGTCGATGCCGCGCCCGGCGCGCCCCACCTGCTGGTAGTAGGACACGGGCGACGGTGGTGAGCCCACGTGCACGACGAAGCCGAGATCCGGCTTGTCATAGCCCATGCCCAGCGCGGACGTCGCGATCAGGGCCTTGAGCCGGTTGCCGCGCAGCGCGTCCTCGAGCCGCTCCCGCTCGCCGGACTCCAGACCGCCGGTGTATGCCGCGACCTTGCAGCTGTC
>JBDTOA010000074.1:0-8886 GCA_039933475.1 Dermatophilaceae bacterium | reverse complement strand
GGCCACCGCCAACGCGGTGATCCATCGACGGGACATCACCACCCTCAGCACGCGACGACGTTACCGCCTCGCGGCTGGACGCATGAGTCGAACGGCAGCCGAGCTCGGGAGGGATGGGGGCCGCGCAGCCCGTCAAGGGAGCTTGCGAGCAGGGCCAGCGGTCCGCGTCCCTCCCGCGCCGAGGTGAAGAGACAAGCCCATTCAGCTGGCTTCGTCAGGGCCTGCCGGGTCAGTGAGCTCCGAGACGGGGACGGTGTCTTTGAGGAAGCTCCGCACCGAAAGGAAGTACGACAGCGAGACGCGGTGCTCCTCGCAGGCCAGCCAGGTCTTGAGGCGGTCGGGCTCGTGCAGCTTCGGGTTGTTCCAGAGGAGGCCGTATGCCGCATCGGCGCGGCAGCCCTTCGCGCTGCAGTGCTTGCTGACCATGGACTGGGAGGGGCTCGGGATCATCTGGTTGGGTCCTCGTTGGAGCGATCGGGTGAGAGCTGCGGAGGTGCAGGGTCTTCGGGGCTCACGGCCCCAAGGACCGTGCCCTGTCGGGACTTCGTGGCGTTGGCCATGACAACTGCGACGTAGGGGAGGATCACAGCGGCGCCGACGAGGCACCAGCCGATGAGGGTCCAGTGCAGCCCGGCCAGGGCAACGACCGCGAGGATGAAACACAGGGTGCGGATCCCCATGGAGACCAGATAGCGGCGCATCCGCTCGTCCTGGTCGTCCTGCAGGGAGGTGGGCAAACCGGTAACGGAGAACACCTGCACAGGCGGACGAGAGACACGTTTTCGCACAGGTCAACGATATGCCCCCGGGGGGTGGATGAGGCGTACCTGCGGGTAGTCGGCTAGCGTCCCATGTGCTCGCAGGACAACTCGAGCGACAGACTGGAACGCGTTCGAGCAGTGGGTGCGCCCGCTGACCACTCGGGTGCCCGGACCGTGACCTCGCTGGAGGAACTCTGATGGCTGGCTCTCGCAACGTCTTGATCACCGGGGGAAACCGGGGCATAGGTCTCGCGATCGCCCAGGCCTTCCTGCAGGGCGGTGACAACGTCGTGATCACGCACCGGTCGGGGGAGCCCCCTGCGGGACTGGCCGGCGTGATCTGTGACGTGACCGACACCGCATCGGTCGATGCTGCCTTCGCGGCGGCAGAGGAGCTACTCGGCGGCCCTGTCGAGGTCCTCGTGGCCAACGCCGGGATCACCCGGGACGGGCTGCTGATGCGGATGAGCGACGAAGACTTTGACTCCGTGATCGACACGAACCTCACGGGGGCCTTCCGGTGCGCGCGTCGTGCCAGCAAGGGGATGATCAAGCTGCGCAAGGGGCGGATCGTGTTCATCTCCAGCGTGGTCGGGCTCTATGGTTCAGCCGGACAGACGAACTACTCCGCGAGCAAGTCAGCGCTGGTCGGGCTGGCGCGGTCCATCTCGCGCGAGCTGGGGGGTCGGGGAATCACGGCAAATGTCGTTGCGCCGGGTTTCGTTGAGACAGATATGACCGCGGCGTTGCCCGAGGATCGAAAGAAGACCTACCTGGCCGGCATCCCCGCCGGACGCTTCGCCTCCCCGGATGAAGTCGCCGCAGCCGTTAGATTCATCGCGTCGGAGGACGCGGCATACATCACTGGCGCCGTCATCCCGGTCGACGGCGGCCTCGGCATGGGTCACTGAACCCGAACACTGGAAGGACCTGCGCATGTTGTTGCAAGGCAAGAAGCTGTTGATCACAGGCGTCCTGATGGACTCCTCGATCGCCTTTCACGTGGCCAAGCTGGCCCAGGAGGAGGGCGCCGAGGTTGTGCTGACCTCATTTGGCCGGGCCATGAAGATCACGCAGTCGATCGCCAAGCGGCTGCCGTCGACCCCGCCGGTGATCGAGCTCGACGTCACCAACAAGGAGCACCTCGACTCGCTGGCCGAGCGGCTCACCGAGCATGTCGACCATCTGGACGGGGTGCTGCACTCGATCGGGTTTGCCCCTCCGGGGGCGTTCAACTTCCTGGAGGGCACGTGGGAGGACGTTTCGACCGCGTTGCATGCGTCGGCATACTCCCTCAAAGCCCTTGCGGTGGCGGCACTTCCGTTGATGCCGGCCGGCGGAAGCGTCGTAGGCCTGACGTTCGACGCGAAGTTTGCCTGGCCGGTCTACGACTGGATGGGCGTGGCCAAGGCGGCGTTCGAGTCCACCAGCCGCTACTGCGCGCGAGACCTTGGCCCCAAGGGGGTGCGGGTGAACCTGGTTGCGGCCGGCCCGATCCGCACGACCGCGGCGAGGTCCGTTCCTGGTTTCGCGGTCTTCGAAGAGTCGTGGAACGAGCGCGCCCCCCTCGGATGGAGCGTGGACGACGCGGTCCCGGCGGCAAAGGCCTGTGTGGCGCTGCTCTCAGACTGGTTCCCGGCGACTACAGCCGAGATCATCCACGTTGACGGCGGATTCCACGCGATGGGCTGATCGGCTTCTGCATCAGGCTGTCTCTTTGGACAGCGCAGCCTCGTGGGACAAGCTCAGGGGTTAGCGGGGGAGCAGCGGCGGAGCCGGCGTCGGCGTGCCGTCGGCTGCGTCAGCTTCCTCGATCTCCTCGCGGGTGATTCCCAGCAGATACAGGACAGCGTCCAGATACGGCACGTTGACCGAGGTGTCGGCCTGGTCGCGCACGATCGGCTTGGCGTTGAAGGCGATCCCGAGCCCGGCGGCGGACAGCATGTCAAGGTCGTTGGCGCCGTCGCCGATGGCCACCGTGCGCGAGAGCGGCAGGTGCTCCTGGGCGGCGAAACGGCGAAGGGCCGTGGCCTTGCCCTGGCGGTCGACGATCTCGCCGACGAGCCCACCCGTGAGAAAGCCGTCCTTGACCTCGAGGCGGTTGGCGTGGGCAAGGTCGATGTCCAGCTTGGCTGCGATGGGTCCGACGACCTCGATGAAACCGCCGGACACGACAGCAACGGTGAATCCGAGGCGCTTGAGCGTGCGCACGAGCGTGCGGGCTCCAGGCGTGAGCCGTATCTCGTCGCCCACCTTCTCCAGGACGCTCACCGGTAGTCCGGCCAGAGTGGCCACGCGGGCCCTCAGGCTCTCGGCGAAGTCGAGCTCGCCACGCATGGCAGCAGCAGTGACCTTGGCAACCTCAGCCCCGACGCCGGCGTGCGTGGCCAAGAGCTCGATCACCTCGTCCTGGATCAACGTCGAGTCCACATCGATGACGATCAGCCGGCGACCCCGGCGAGCCAGCCCGGCCGGGGCGACCGCGATGTCCACGCCCCGGACGGCTGCCTCAAGCGAGAGCTCGGCGCGCAGGACCGCAACGTCAGCCCCGGAGACATCGAACTCGACAGTGGTGACCGGATAGCGCGAGAGCCGCCGGATCCGGTCGATGTTGGCCCCGTGCGTGGCGATCCGTGTCGTGACCGCGGCGACGGCGCTGGCCAGCAAAGGTGCGCCAAGGACAACCACGGCAGCTCGCCCACTACGGCGTGGCGCGTTGTCGCCGCTGCCGGAGGCGACGGTGACATTCATCCCCAGGGAGCCGCCGACAGTGGTGACCACCTCGCGCAGACGGGAGTCCTGAGGCCCGGCGGCAAGCAACAGGGCCAGCGTCAGATGCCCCCGGACGACCACCTGCTCGAGGTCGAGGACCTCGGCGCCGACATCGGCGATAGCGTCGAACAGCGAGCTGGTGACGCCTGGACGGTCGTTGCCAGAGACGGTCACCAGCAGAGTATGTGTTGCGAGATCGGGCACGCTGCAAGGCTATCGACGCCTGGTTTGGGCGTTCACCCGGTCTCTGAATACCTCGCGGGGCGGCCGGGGATCCCTATGACCGGTTGCGTTCGTCCCGCCAGGCGAGCAGGTCCCGCACAGGGCCAAGGTCGTACGCCGGTCCGCCGACACCAACCGTGAACAGCCGTGTTCCGACGGCGTACAGGCTCTCGGCGCTGTTGGCGGGGTCCTTGGCTGAGACACCCGCGGATCGTTCGATCTCCAGAGGATCCCGGCCCACCTTGGCGCACCACTCGTCGAGCACCTTGTGCTTGTGGGCGACCGTCTCGGCGCCCCCGAACCCGTGCCAGATATCGGCCTGTTCAGCGACGATGCGAAGGGTCTTGCGCTCCCCGCCCCCACCGATCAGCACGGGGATCTCGCGCGTTGGTGCGGGATTGAGCTTCGCCCAGCGGCTCTTGATCAGGGGCAGGTCGCGGTCGAGCGCATCCAGTCGTCCGCCGGCGGTCCCGAACTCGAACCCGTACTGCAGGTAGTCCTTCTCGAACCACCCAGACCCGATGCCCAGGATCAGGCGTCCCCCGCTGATGTGGTCGACCGTGCGAGCCATGTCAGCCAGGAGCTGCGGGTTGCGGTAGGAGTTGCAGGTGACGAGGGCGCCGATCTCCACCCGCTCCGTGGCCTCGGCGAACGCACCCAGCATCGTCCAGCACTCGAAGTGCCTGCCCTCGGGTTCGCCGTAGAGCGGGTAGAAGTGGTCCCAGTTGAAGATGATGTCCACGCCAAGCTCTTCGGCCTGCGCGCAGGCGCGGCGGATGTCGCTGTACGCCGCTTGCTGTTGGTGCAGCTGCACGGCGACCCGGGCCGGGCGCGGGTCGGGACCGCTCACGCCCGGACCTGCTGCCCCTTGCCGACCACGGTGATACCGGAGTCGGTGACGGTGAAGCCACGCTCGAGGTCATCGGCCCGGTTGATGCCGATGCTGACTCCCGGCGGCACCACGACGAACTTGTCGATGATGGCCCGATGGATCGTGGCATTGCGGCCGATCTCGACAAAGTCGAGCAGGACACTGTCCGTGATCGTGGCGTAGCTGTGGACGTGGACACCGGGTGACAGGACCGAGTTGGACACCTGGCCGCCGCTGATGACGACGCCGGGGGAGACCGCAGAGTTGAGTGCCTCGCCGACCCTGTTCTTCGACCCGTGGACGAACTTGGCGGGCGGGTAGTTGCCGTGGTCGGTGTAGATCGGCCATTCGTAGTTGTAGAGGTTGAACACGGGATGAAACGAGATGAGGTCCATCTGCGCGTCGTAGTAGGAGTCGATCGTGCCAACGTCTCGCCAGTAGCCGTGGTCGCGATCGGTGGAGCCGGGGAGCGGGTTGTCCTTGACGTCATAGACGTAGGCCTCGCCGCGACGCACGAAGTCCGGCACGATGTCACCCCCCATGTCCCTGCCGCTGCCCTCGCGGTCGGCATCACGGGTGACGGCGTCGATCAGGACATCGGCATCGAACACGTAGATGCCCATGGATGCCAGGATCTCGTCGGGGGAGTCCGCCAGACCGACCACATCGGTGGGCTTCTCCTTGAACGCCGAGATCTTTCGGCCGTTGTCGGCGTCGAGCTCGATCACACCGAACTGGTCGCACATCGAGATCGGCTGGCGGATCGCGGCAACCGTGACGCCGGCTCCGGTCTCCATGTGCTGCTCGACCATGTGGCCGAAGTCCATCCGGTAGACGTGGTCCGCCCCCGCCACCACCACGATGTCGGGCACCTCGTCGTGGACCAGGTTCAAGCTCTGGAAGATCGCGTCGGCACTGCCCAGGAACCAGCTCTTGCCGAGGCGCTGCTGGGCGGGAACCGGCGTCACGTAGTTGCCGAGCATCGTCGACATTCGCCAGGTCTTGCTGATGTGACGGTCCAGGCTGTGCGACTTGTACTGGGTGAGCACGACGATCTTGAGATAGCCCGAGTTCACGATGTTGCTCAGGGCGAAGTCGATGAGGCGATAGATGCCGCCGAAGGGCACAGCGGGTTTAGCCCGGTCCGCCGTCAGGGGCATCAGCCGCTTGCCCTCACCGCCCGCCAGAACTATCGCCAGAACCTTCGGGTTGCCAGTCCGTTTCGCCATGCGCTGACCCTATGGCCGGGAGGGTCTCGCAGGCGACCCCCTGGCCACGCTAGCGTTCACGACGTGAGAGTCGACGTCCTGAGCAAGGAGTACCCGCCCCGGGTCTATGGCGGCGCGGGCGTACACGTCAGCGAGCTGGTACGCGCCTTGAGGGCCCGGGGGGACGTGGATGTCAGGGTCCGATGCTTTGGTGAGGCCCGTGATGAGGCCGGGACCACCGGGTATGCCGACCTGCCGCAGCTGGCGTCCGCCAACCAGGCCCTCCAGACCCTCGGAGTCGACCTCACCATGTCCGGCGACTGCGTGGGAGCCGATCTTGTCCACTCCCACACCTGGTACGCAAACTTCGGCGGACACCTGGCGTCGCTTCTGGCAGGCGTGCCCCATGTGGTCTCAGCGCACAGCCTGGAGCCGATGAGGCCCTGGAAGGCCGAGCAGCTCGGCGGCGGCTACGCCGTGTCCTGCTGGGCCGAGCGAACGGCATACGAGGCGGCCGCAGCCGTTATCGCAGTGAGCGAGGGCATGCGACTGGATGTCCTGAACACCTACCCGGCGGTCGACCCGTCAGCGGTCCACGTGGTCCACAACGGCATCGACTCCCAGCTCTGGCAGAGGGACTCGAGTCCGGAGGCACTCGAGATCGTGCGCAGCCACGGTGTCGACCCGAGCCGCCCATCGGTGGTCTTCGTCGGTCGGATCACGCGACAGAAGGGGCTGCCCTACCTGTTGCGCGCGGCGGCACAGCTTCCCCCAGAGGTGCAGCTCGTCCTGTGTGCCGGCGCCCCTGACACCCCCGAGATCAAGGAGGAGGTGGGCGCGCTGATCGCCGACCTGCGACGGGGTCGCCACGGGGTGGTGTGGATCGAGGAGATGCTGCCCAGGGTTGAGGTCGTCGCTTTGCTCAGTGCCGCAACGGTTTTCGCCTGCCCGTCGGTCTACGAACCACTCGGGATCGTCAATCTCGAAGCCATGGCCTGCGAGCTCGCCGTGGTTGCGACGGCGACCGGAGGAATCCCCGAGGTCGTCATCCACGGCGAGACCGGATGGCTGGTGCCCATCGAGCAGGTGGCCGACGGCAGCGGGGCGCCCGTGGACCCGGACCGCTTCGTCTCCGACCTCGCCGCCGCTCTTACCGACGCCGTATCCGACCCCGTGCGCGCCCGTGCCCGTGGCCAGGCCGGGCGGGACCGGGCGGTGGAAAGCTTCTCGTGGACGTCGATCGGGGACCAGACGATTGCCGTCTATGAGTCGGTCCTGGGACGCGCGCCGACCCGCTAGAGGTCCTGGTGGTCTGGGCGCAGTCCGGCCAGGCTGAGTGCGGCAACGGTCGCAGCCGCGGCCATGGCCGCGTCGGCCACGGCTTCAAGATCGGTCAGCAGCCGGCGGCGCCGCTGCGTCTGGTCGCTTGTCAGAACCTGGCCCTCAGCCTGGGTCCCAAGGCCGAGCTCGGTGACGGCTCCGATCCGGGAGGCGGTCGCCATGACGAGCTGTGCCCGACGCGGCAGTCCTTTGGGAAGGCCCCATGCGTCGTCCGGCAGGTCCTGCACCAGTGAGCGCAGCTCTGCGTTCCACGGCTTTGCGTCCAGCGCATCAATGCCCGCGGTGACATCCATCATGGCCAGCCGCAGGCTCCGCTCGATCTCGGCGAGGGACAGCGCTTCCAGCACGTGGGTCTGGACCGGGTCCGCGTCGTATGCCGTCCACGTCACCCGGGTGCCCTGGTCGGTATCAGGGCCGAAGGACTCGATGGTCGGGACCAGTGCACCCCCGACTCCCGGCACGTAGACGCACTCGCCCGCATCCGTGGCCGCCGCGACCAGCTCGGAGGACCCTCGCGGCATCCCTGAGAGTCTGCCCGGCCGGGGGAGCGCAACAAGAACCGCGCGCTCGCCGAGGTCGCGCCAGAGGGCGAGATGGTCAAGGTCGCCGTCGACGTGGTCGATGTCCGGGTGCGCGCGAGGGAGGATCTCATCCATCGGCAACCGTCCGGCATACGCGAGGGTCGCCCAGAGGGCGAGCCGGACGGACACCGGAAGGACGGACATCGGCTCATCGTAGGTGTCGCGACCCTCAGAGGCGGGGCCGTGGCCTAGGGTCAGGGATCATGAGCGACGTCCTGGAGTTCGCCGGCGTCAGCGTGGTACGCGGAGACAACACGCTGCTCGACGACATCACCTGGGAGGTCGAGGAAGGCCAGCGCTGGGTCATCCTCGGGCCGAACGGGGCCGGAAAGACCACCCTGCTGCAGCTTGCCGCTGGCCGGATCCACCCCACCACCGGTGTGGCAGGTGTCCTCGGCGAAGTTCTCGGCGCGGTTGACGTCTTCGAGCTGCGTCCACGCATCGGCCTGGCCAGCGCGGCCTTCGCCGAGAGGCTCTCAGCTGACGAGAAGGTCCACGACGTCGTCGTCACCGCGTCCTACGGCATCGTCGGCCGCTGGCATGAGAGGTACGACGCACTCGACCATGCCCGGGCCGAACAGCTGCTCGAGTCCCTGGGCGCGGCTCATCTCAGCGACCGAACGTTCGGCACGCTGAGCGAGGGGGAGCGCAAGCGGGTGCAGATCGCCAGGGCGCTGATGACGGACCCCGAGCTGATGTTGCTGGACGAGCCCGCCGCCGGCCTCGACCTGGGCGGCCGCGAGGACCTGGTCGGGCGTCTGGGTGCACTGGCCGCCGACATCGAGGCGCCGGCGCTGGTTCTGGTTACCCACCACGTGGAGGAGATCCCGCCGTCGTTCACCGACGTGCTGCTGATGCGTGAAGGTCGTATCGTCGCCGCCGGACCCGTCGAGATCACGCTGACTGCCGAAAAGCTGTCAGAGACGTTCGGCCTTCCCCTGGTGCTCGAACGACACGGCGATCGATGGTTCGCGCGCGCGGCCGCAAAGGTCGAACCTGAAACCCCAGGTCAAGGCCAGTCGTTCTAGGCAGTGTTCTAGGCAGTACGGTGTGGGCTCGGTGTGGGCTCCATGAACACGGGAGGGCGACGGCATGTCTTGGATCGGTGATCACGGCTGGCTGGCATGGGT
>JBDTOA010000073.1:0-8918 GCA_039933475.1 Dermatophilaceae bacterium | reverse complement strand
ACCCCCAACCCCCTGTTTACAAGACAGGTGCGCTGCCAATTGCGCCACGTCGGCGTCACCCAGCTGCTGAGTCTCCTCGGCGTCGGGCAGGACGGCGAAATCCTACCTGCCCCGGGCGGGCCGCTCGATCGTTGCGTTGGTCAAGAGGTGATCGGCCCTGGGTCGCCTCATCGCGTGAATGGCCAGATGACGGGAAGCTGGGTCGGCACCAACGGCCAAACGTCGGGTTGACCTGTCCGCTGCCATGCCAGCACACCCAACCCAGCCGCCGCGAGGAGCAGGGCGAGAACGGCGATCTGTGTCCAGGCCCAACCGGGTATCAGCCCGCGCACAAGACTTCGGGACCCGCGCCGCAAGGAGGCGCCACCAGGCCCCCACCAGCCTGTCAGCAGGCCAAGGAAACCGGCGACCACCAGAGGCACCGACCGGGCAGGTTGGGGGTCGCCGCCGAGAACGGCTGCGATCGCCAACGCGGCCGAGAACGTCGAGGCGATCGCGATTGTTGCCGGCAGCAGGAGGGCGATCAAGGTCGCCGCCGCTGAGCTGAGAAAGTGCCACGGGCTGAGAATGACCGCGAGCGGGACGTCCCTTCGCCGCCGTCCGCGCTCGTGACGTCGCATCACCAACGAGGTCACCGAACGGTCGGCGAAGCGGGCGCACCAGAACCAGATAACGATCAGCCCAACGGCGACCACCGGCCACACAGCAGCCGCAGCGAGCACTCCGACCATCAGGGCGAGCAGCGTCCCGATCCGGGACGGTCGCCCGATACGCGGATCCGGTTCACCCGGCTCACCCTCCCAGGCCGCCTGCCAGTCGGTCTCCTCCTCGGCCTCCGGCTCCTCATCGCCGGCCAGCAGGTCCTGTTCGTTCACGAAGGGCCATGGGTCCAACGCCTGCGTGGCAGAAGGGGCGGGGTCCTGACGGGGCGGGAAGACCAAGGGGACGACCACCGTGGAGGGCGCGCCGGCGGCATACCGATCCAGCGCCTCGACGATCTCTTCGGCGTGCGGCCGCTCATCGGCCATAGGCGACAAAGCCGCCCTCAGCAGAGGCACGAGGCGCACGTCAACGCCCGACAGATCCGCCTGGCCACGACGCACACGGTCCAGCACCGCTCCCATCGGCCCCCGCCCGAACGGTGGAACGCCTGACGCGGCGAAGGCCAGCGTGGCGGCCCAGCCCCACCAGTCCGTGGCCTCGGTGACCAACCCGCCCTCGACGACCTCGGGAGACAGATAGCCAGGGGTCCCCATCACCAGACCGGTCATCGTCAACCGGATGTCGTCGGCGACGTGCGCGATACCGAAGTCGATGACGACTGGATCGCCATCAAGGAGAAGGACATTGGCGGGCTTGAGGTCTCGGTGGATGACACCGGCCGCATGGATGGCGTGCAGGGCGCCCGTGAGCCCCTGCCCCAGTCGCAGCAGCGCCTCGCCCTGCAGTGGCCCCTTCTCGGACACGACCCGGTCGAGAGCAGGACCGGGGATGTACCTCGTCACGATGTAGGGACGAAGCCCCTCGGTGTCGGCGTCAAGAACAGCCGCCACCCGGGCATCCTGCACCCTGGCCAGCGTCTGGACCTCACGCGCGAGCCGGCTGCGCGCTTCGTGGTCGTGGGCGATGTGCTCACGCAGGACCTTGATCGCCACCGCTCGGCCTGACTGGGCCAGGGCCAGGTGGACAACGCCCATGCCGCCCTCGCCAAGCTGCTCGATCAGCCGATAGGGACCGATCCACTCACCCTGCTCCGGCGCGACCGGGCTCGCTTCGTCGTCGCGCCACAGCCCCGCAGTCATGATGCCTACGGTATGCCGCGAGAGTCGCTTTCCGGCGGAAGCAGGCGGGTCACAGGGACGACCGCCGAAAATACCGGGCTTACTGCTGGATGTAGTCGACCAGGTGGTCGCGCTCGGTCTTGAGCTCGTCGATCCGTGACTTGACGACGTCACCGATGCTGACGATCGCCATGAGCTTGTCATCGACCACGACCGGGACGTGCCGCACCCGATGATCGGTCATCACTCGGGCCACGTCCTCGATGTCGTCACCAGGCTTACAGGTGTGCACCTCGTTGGTCATGATCGTGTCGACTGACTGCTGGAGCAGGTCGGCGCCGGCATTATGGAGGTGCCGCACGACGTCCCGCTCGCTGACGATGCCCGCCACGCTCGTCCCGTCGTTGCTGACCACGACCGCGCCGATCCGGTGCTGCTCGAGGATCTCGAGAAGCTGCTGGACGGTCGCATCCGTGCGAACGGTCACCACCTGGTCGCCCTTGAGGCGAATCACGTCTGAGATACGCATGGGATGACCGTAGTCCCGCTCGGGCTCTCCCGCCAATGACTGACCGCAGCGTGGCCCGGGCGCTCCACATGTCGCCGTAGGCTGACCTCATACCCCCTCGGACAGGAGCTGATGACGCGTGACCACGGCTGGACCGACGTTCGATCTCGTGGTTGCCGCAAACCGCCTCCCGGTCGACCGCGTGCTCGACGACGAGGGCAACAACACCTGGCAACGCAGCCCGGGGGGCCTGGTAACCGCTATGGAGTCGGTCATGCGCAACCGCGACGCCGCATGGGTGGGTTGGGCCGGGGAGCCCGGGCTGGCGCCGAAACCGTTCCGCGAGGACGGGATGTACCTGAAGCCAGTGTCCCTCTCCAACATGGAGATAGCGGAGTACTACGAGGGCTTCAGCAATGACACCCTCTGGCCGATCTATCACGATGTGATCGTCCCGCCGACCTTCCACCGCGCGTGGTGGACCACCTACCGCGTGGTCAACCATCGCTTCGCCCAGGCCATAGCCGAAGTTGCCGCGCCAGGTGCCACCGTCTGGGTGCACGACTACCAGCTGCAGCTGGTGCCCGCGATGCTCCGCGCGATCAGACCTGATGTACGTATCGGCTGGTTCAACCACATACCCTTCCCGCCTGTCGAGCTCTTCTCGCAGCTGCCATGGCGCAGGGCCCTGGTGGAGGGCCTGCTGGGCGCAGACTTCCTGGGCTTCCAGCGCGTTGCCGACGCCGACAACTTCCTGCGCGTCTGTCGACGTCTGCTCCACCTGAACACCCGCGGCGACACGGTGACTTTCGCCGGCGCCACCGGCGGATCGCCCGGAGCCGAGGGCAAGCGCGAGGCCGACCGAACGGTCCGGGCAACCGCCATCCCGATCTCGGTGGACTTCAAGGGGCTCGAGGCCCTGGCCCGCACTCCTGAGGTCATCGCCCGGGCCGCTCAGATCCGCGAGTCCCTGGGCAGTCCCGAGACGCTGCTCCTTGGGGTCGACCGGCTCGACTACACGAAGGGCATCGGTCACCGGCTCAAGGCCTACGAAGAACTGTTGCGGGACAAAGCAATTGCCGCTCCGGGAACGACCCTCGTGCAGGTTGCGTCACCGAGCCGTCAACGTGTCAACAGCTATCGACAGCTCCGCACGGAGATCGAGGCGACGGTCGGGCGGATCAATGGCGAGTTCTCAGCGATCGGCGAGCCGGCGGTGCACTACCTGCACCAGTCCTACCCTCGCGCCGAGATGGCGGCCCTCTTCCTGGCTGCCGACGTCATGCTGGTGACCCCTTTGCGGGACGGCATGAACCTGGTCGCGAAGGAGTACGTCAGCTGCCGCTTCGACCTGGGCGGCGCGCTGGTGCTCAGCGAGTTCACCGGGGCGTGGAACGAGCTGCGGCAGGCATTCGTGTGCAACCCCCACGACATCGAGGGCCTCAAGCAGACCATCATGGCGGCGATCGAGGCCCCCAAGGACCAGCGCCGTCGGCGGATGAAGGCCCTGCGCCGACGCGTTGCCGACCACGACGTCCAGCGTTGGGCATCCCGCTACCTCGACGCCCTTGCCCTGGCCCCGAACAAGCCGGAGCGACTGGACCGGCCGACGCGGTGACCGGGCTCCCGGCATCCCTGAAGGCCGCCCTCGAGGCGTTCGTCCAGCGGCCCCGGATCCTCGTCGCCGCCGACTTCGACGGGACGTTGGCGCCGTTCAACACCGACCCGATGAAGGTTCGCGCACATCCGGGTGCCCTCACCAGCTTGTATGCCGCCGCGTCCCTGCCCGGAGTCTCGGTCGCCCTGGTCTCAGGCCGGGACCTGCAGACGCTCAGGAAGTTGACCGCAGTCCCGCAGACGTCCCCGATCGTCCTGGTGGGAAGCCATGGTGGTGAGTTCAGCCTGGCAGACATCGATGGCCCGGCCGCCGTCGACCAAGAAGCGAGCGCCCGGCTTGCCGCCGCCCTTGCCGATCTGGAGGAAGCCGCAGCGGCCCACCCCGGCGCCAGGATCGAGCTCAAGCCCGGAGCAGTCGCGCTTCACACACGCGGGATGGAGCCTGCGGCTGCCGACGCGGCCCTGGCCGCAGCCATCGAGCTCTCGACCCGGCATCCCGGAGTCCACGTCATCCCGGGCAAGCAGGTCGTCGAGCTCACCGTCGTGACAAGAGACAAGGGGGACGCTCTGCGGGCCCTCGCGGTCGCCCGAGGGGTTGATGCGACCGCCTACTTCGGGGACGACGTGACCGATGAGCGGGCATTCGCAGCTCTTGACCCCAGATCGGGTGACGTCACGGTCAAGGTCGGAGACGGCAACACTCTCGCGGCCTACCGGCTCGACGGTGTGGACGACGTGGTCACGGCGCTGGACCTCATGGTGAACCTGCGCCGACCCACCTCTGGTGACTAGCTGCGTCCTTACTTTGAGCACGACCGCTGGCGGCAACCGCCGAGATACGTCAGGATGGTCACTGATCCGACTCGCTCCTGCGGGCGGATGCACCACCTCACCCTTTACAACGGATCGTCCGGCACGTTCCTGCCGGTGAAGGAGCTGAACCACGATGGCAACAGTCAAGTTCGACAACGCAACCCGGATCTTTCCCGGCAACGACACACCCTCGGTCGACAAGCTCAACATCGACATCGCCGACGGCGAGTTCCTGGTGCTGGTCGGTCCCTCCGGTTGCGGCAAGTCCACGAGCCTGCGGATGCTCGCCGGGCTCGAGGAGGTCAACGGCGGTGACATCTGGATCGGTGACCGGAACGTGACCGACCTCTCCCCCAAGGACCGGGACGTCGCCATGGTCTTCCAGAACTACGCTCTGTACCCGCACATGTCCGTGGCGGACAACATGGGCTTCGCCCTGAAGATCGCGGGCATCAACAAGAGCGAGATCGCAACGCGGGTGGCAGACGCGGCCAAGATCCTCGACCTCGAGGACTACCTCGAGCGCAAGCCCAAGGCTCTTTCAGGCGGGCAGCGGCAGCGCGTCGCGATGGGCCGGGCCATCGTCCGAAATCCACAGGTGTTCCTCATGGACGAGCCGCTCTCGAACCTTGACGCGAAGCTGCGCGTTCAGACACGCACCCAGATCGCCTCTCTGCAAAGGCGGTTGGGAGTCACCACCGTCTACGTCACGCACGACCAGATCGAGGCCATGACGATGGGCGACCGGGTTGCGGTGCTCAAGGACGGCGTGCTCATGCAGTGCGACACCCCGCGTCGCATGTACGACCACCCGGACAATGTCTTTGTCGCAGGCTTCATCGGCTCACCGGCCATGAACCTCTTCGACGTTCCCGTCGTGGATGGCGGCGTCAGCTTCGGATCCAGCACCCATCCGATCGAGCGTGAGCTCCTGAAGGATGCCGGCAAGCAGGTCACCCTCGGCGTCCGTCCCGAGGACGTCACGATCGCCGCTGAGGGCGAGGGCCTGCCGGTCACCGTCGAGGTCGTCGAAGAGCTGGGTGCCGACGCCTACATCTATGGAACGACAAAGGAGGCCGATGGTGAGGTCAAGCCGATCATCGTCCGGGTCGACGGTCGGACGCCGCCCGAGAAGGGCACCGTCGTCCACCTCCTGCCCAACCCCGGCCATGTCCACCTCTTCCACGCGGAGACGGGCCAGCGCCTCGGCGGCTGACCTCACCTGACCAGGAGGTGGCGGTGTCCCCCGAGGACGCCGCCACCTTCTGCCGTCTCAAGGCAGGGCCCGCCCTTCACGCAGCCCGTGAACGTGTCACGATAAACGGGTGCCACTCGAGCTGACCGCGGTCAGGCCGGATCCAGCGTTGCTGGACCTGCCCTGGTCGACGCCGCTGGAGCAGTGGCCCGAGACCTATCTCGCTGCGCTACCCCGCGGCATCTCCCGCCATGTGGTGCGCTTCGTCAAGTTCTCCGACATGGTGATCGCGGTCAAGGAGATCTCGCCACACCTGGCGGTTCGCGAGTACAACATGCTTCGACTGCTCACCAAGATCCGCCAGCCCAGCGTCCAGCCCTACGGCATCGTCAGTGGCCGAACCTCACCCACCGGCGAGCAGCTCGACTCCTGCCTGATCACCCACCACCTGCAGTTCTCCCTTCCGTATCGCGCGCTGTTCAGCCAGAGCCTGCGCCCGGACACCGCGCAGCGCCTGATCGACGCCCTCGCCGTACTGCTGGTGCGCCTCCACCTCGCGGGATTCTGGTGGGGCGACGTGTCCCTGTCCAACACCTTGTTCCGCCGCGATGCCGGCGCTTTTTCGGCCTACCTCGTGGACGCCGAGACTGGTGAGATCCACACCCACCTCTCCGAGGGACAGCGCGAGCACGACCTCGACATCGGCAGGGTCAACATCGCAGGCGAGCTGATGGACCTGGAGGCTGCAGGCTACCTGGCCGGCGCCGCGGATCCCATCGAGGTGTCAGAGTCGATCGTCGACCGCTATCGCTCGCTGTGGCGCGAGCTGACCGAACGCGAGCGCTTCGAACAGGGCGACAGGTGGCGCGTCGACGAACGCATCCGCCGTCTCAACGATCTGGGGTTCGACGTCGACGAGCTGGCGATCTCCACCGACATCGACGGGACTTCCATCCAGATCCAGCCCAAGGTCGTTGACGCGGGGCATCACTCGCGCCGCCTCCTGCGTCTGACCGGCCTGGACGTCGAGGAGAACCAGGCCCGTCGCCTGCTCAACGACCTCGACGCCTTCCGCGCGTCCCAGGACCGTCAGAACGACGACGAGGAGCTCGTGGCCCATGACTGGCTCGCCAAGATCTACGAGCCCATCACCCGCACGGTCCCGCGCGACCTGACCCGCAAGCTGGAACCGGCGGAGGTGTTTCACGAGGTCCTCGAACACCGCTGGTACATGTCCGAGACCGCAGGACACGACACCTCGATCGAGGATGCGATCGCCGACTACATCTTGCGAGTCCTGCCCGGGAAACCCGATGAGGCCGCGGTGCTGGGTACGGACACCGTCGAGATGCCCGTGGTGGCGATGTTCCCGGAGCTGAAGCTGCCGGGTCGGTAGTAGCTCTTCAGCGTGGCGAAGCCCCTAAAGTGTCCGCAGATCACCCAGATCGTGGCTTCCACACAGGTTTGGGTTTGGGCACGTCTGGTCAGGACTTGCCGAGGCGCTTGATGCAAGGAGCAAGAATGTCCGACCACGACACACCACCTCCCCCGCCCCCTCCGCCCGGTGGCTTCCCGCCGCCCACGGGAGGTGCCCTGCAGCCCGGCTACGGCGCCGCCGGCCCCCAGGCCCCACTCGCCTCCTGGATCCAGCGGGTCGGAGCGTACCTGGCCGACTTCGCGCTTATCTTGCCGTTTCTCTCGCTGCGGTTCGTCTTCGCCTCGAGGATCACCCTGGAGAGCGTCAACGGCACGATCCTGACAACCCAGAGCGGTGGCAACCGCCCCCTGTTCCTTCTGATGAGCCTGATCATCGTGGCGATCGTGGCGTACAACCGCTGGTACCTGGGGGGTAAGGGGCAGAGCCTCGGCAAGAAGACTCTGGGCCTGACCCTGGTCGCCGAGTCGTCCGGTCAGCCGATCGGCATGGCCAAGGCGTTCCTGCGCGACCTTGCCCACATCCTCGACTCGCTCATCTGCTTCGTCGGCTACCTGTTCCCGCTGTGGGACGCCAAGCGCCAGACCATCGCCGACAAGGTCATGACGACGGTCGTCACCACCAGCTGATGCCTCTCCCGGTGCATGCGCGCGAGGCCGGGATCGTGTCCACGTCACGGGCTCGCGCGCTGATCCCGGCCCTGGGGGCCGCTGGCGCTGTGGCGGTAGCAACCACGGTCCTGCATCGGAGCGGCGGCCACGGGCTCGGACCGTTGGCCGGATGCTGGTTCCATGGCTTGACCGGGCTGCAGTGCCCGTTCTGCGGCAGCCTTCGCGGCGTAGCTGCTCTCTCGTACGGCGACCCTCTGGCGGCGCTGCACGACAACGCTCCGGTCATGCTGCTCCTCGGCGTCGCGACCCTGATCTGGGGTCGCCGCCTTTTCTACGCGGCGACCGGGAAGATCGTGGACCAGCCCCGAGTCGGAGGGGGCACCTACGTGGCACTTGGGCTGTTCTTCCTTGCGTTCACCATCTATCGCAACATCCCGTCCGGCTCATGGCTGGCCCCGCTGAGCTGATCAGACCGGCGACAGCCAGGTCCAGCCCGGCACGTTGCGCAGGACCCAGAACATGAGAATCGCCGCGGGAACGGCGTAGGTCACCCAGGTCGGCGCCAACCACGACGGACGGCGGCCGGTCACCGTCCGCTCCAACCAGAGCGCCCAGGTGACCAGGAGGTAGCCGACTCCCACGACGGCCAGCGGGTTGCGCGCCCATGCCGTCATGACGTCGAAGTGGGCAAGGGCGTGAACGGCGCGCAGAGTGCCGCACCCGGGGCAGTACCAACCGGTGACGGCCAGGAACGGACACGCCGGGTAGTGGCCGGAGACGCTGGGATCGACGTTCGCCACGTAAGCGACGCCGATCATCGCCGACGCGGCCACCCCCAGGGGCAGCCACACTGCCCTGCGACCACGCTCGATGCGGGTCGGCCCGGGGGGTAAGAGCAAGGCCATCAACGGCTCCGACGATCGGATGCGGGTCGGTCAGTGCAGGTCCACGTTACCGG
>JBDTOA010000072.1:0-8937 GCA_039933475.1 Dermatophilaceae bacterium | reverse complement strand
CGGAGAAGCTGGAGGACGACCCGAGCATGGACGCGATGGTTGGTCCCTACGCCGCCGCGTGGAACCACTACGTCCGAGCCGAGCTCGGCTACGAGAACGACCTGCCCTACGAGCAGCTGTCTGTGAAGGCCAGCGAGGAGTGGTCGTTCAAGGAGTTCGAGGGGCGGCCGGTCGACGTCAGCGACAAGCTCGCCCGGGCGATGCGCGCCAACCCGCACCTCAAGGTCCATGTCGCCTACGGCTACCTCGACGGTGCCACGCCGTACTACGCCGCGCAGGAGACCTTCGCCCATCTCGACGTGCCTACCGAGCTGCTGGCCAACATCGAGCACGCCTACTACGAGGCAGGCCACATGATGTACGTCCATGAGCCGAGCCGGATGCAGCAGAGCAAGGACCTCGCCGCCTTCATCCGCAAGGCGTCCGCGCAGTAGGCACCTTGTGGCCAGATTGGTCTTGACCTAGATTGCAGAGGCGGGCCACAGCCTGCCCCCGTCTCGGGGTCTGTCATCAGGGGCGTCCGAAAGGAGTCTTTGATGCACGCTGCTCATTTGGCACGTCCAGGGCCGATAGCCGCGGCCCTGGCTGTTGCCTTGTCAGCTCTCGGCCTCGGTGGCCTGTCTGCCTCGGCAACGGCGCCCCGCGCCGATACCCGTCTGACCAACGACAATGCTGCCAACGGGGGCTATGTCTCGAACTACAAGGTCAACAACCCGAATGCGCGGGTCGCCAAGGACCCGACACTGACCGAGTGCACCCGCTCCCGTGGCAGGCAGAACGAACCGGCCGTGGCGATCAACCCTCGCGACCCCCGAGTCATCGTCGGGAGCTCGAACGACTACTGCGGCGTATACAACGCCGGCGTTGACGCCGACAACGCCCCAGTCGCTTCCGGGCCGATCTGGCTCGGCTACTACCGGTCGGAGAACGGCGGCGCGTCTTTCCAGTCTTCCTTGGTTCCCGGCTACCCGGGCGACAACACCCCTTACGCCAGCCGTGCTCGGATCCGCACGGCGAGCTCGGGTGACCCGGTGCTCGCCTGGGACGGCGATGGGCGGTTGTTCGCCGGTTCAGAGAGCTCCGACGACCCGGCCGGCACCCCGAAGACCTTCGGTGACGTCTGGGTCGGCACCTACGCCAACCCGGGCGGGGCGGGCGGTTCCACGATCAACGACGGCAAGGAGTTCAAGCAGTCGGTGGTCGTGGCCAAGGGTTCGTCGGCGCCTGGGCTGCTCGGCAAGTTCAACGACAAGACCGCGATCGAGGCCGACCGGACAGCATCATCGTGCGCAGGAAACGTGTACTTCGCCTGGTCCAGGTTCACCGGCAACGGCGGGGTCGCGATCTACGTCTCCCGCTCCGCCGATCATGGCGCCACCTTCTCCAACCCGATGAAGGTCAGCGCCTCCATTCATGACGTTCAGTTCCCGGATATCTCGGTGACCAGCAACGGCCACGTGTACATCACCTTCCGCCAGTTCGAGGCTCAGGGCCAGCAACGCGACTCGGTCGACATCGTGGGCTCGACGAACTGCGGCGCCACGTTCTCCGCCCCGCGCGCGTTGACCACCTTTAGTGCCATGGGTGTCAACGACCTCGACACGTCAGGTGCTACCGCCCGTGACTGCGGCGATGCACCCGCGTGCCAGTCGGGCTACACCTTCTTCCGCGCCGACAGCGGCCCGCGTTCCACAGCCGACCAGGCCGCCGTGGGCGAGGTCGTGCACGTCGCCTACGAGGCGATCGTGCCAGGCAGTGAGGTGCCGACCGGTACGACGTTCGGCTGGGCTGACCACAGTGGTGCGGGTGGCCAGTCGGCCATCTACTACCTGAGCTTCAACGGTGCCACGGGTATGGTCACGACGCCTGCCCGGGTCGCCACGGCGCCGGCCAGCCAGCAGCTGTTCCCGGACCTCAGTGTTGACGCGGGGGTGATCCACGCTCTGTGGTGGGACAGCCGCAACGACCCGAACAACGACGCCTCGTCATTCCGGCAGCGTCCTGTTGGCAACGACGCAAACGGCAGCTCGGCGGCGTCGCTCGACGTGTATGCCGCCACCCGGGCGGCGTCGGGCGGGGCCTGGACGACCGCGACGCGTATGTCGGACGTGATGTCCAACCCGAACTATGAGCAGTTCGGTGGCCGGACCGTCCCCTTCGCCGGCGACTACCTGTGGATCGACTCCAAGGCCGGTGTCACCTACGGGACATGGACCGACTGGCGTGACACGGTTGGCGGTGTTGACCAGCGGGAGGCGACTCAGGACGAGACCGGCGCTGACGTGCTGCAGTGCCGTACCCAGCGGCTCGACGGCAGCTTCACCGGTGACACCTGCCCGCGGGCTGGTGGCCTCGACCAGAACATCTACGGCGACCTCGCGCCCTAGAGCCTGGGGTAGCTGTGAGGCCGGTCCGTCCGCGGGCCGGCCTCATGGCGCACTCACCCAATCCGGTCCCCTCGGCATTGTCTTGGCAGACCTTTTGGGTGTAATGTCCGTGATATTCGCCACCCAAGAACCTTGGTGGCGTTGGATTCTCCTCGTGCTACTCCCGAACCTCGGTGGCCCGTGTCCTTTCATTCCGGGACCACCGAATTGAGTTCGTCGTGCTTCAGCCGTCACGTATCCCGAGTCCTGTTTCTGAACGTCTTGATTCCCCCGCAGCCCCGCTCCAGGCCGGGCATAGGGCCGCCCCCCCGAACCAGCTGGCGCCTTCAACGGCTGGCTCGCGCGCTGGCTGGCCGGCGCGGATCGCCCGGCGGGCCAATGATGGCGTGGCGTTCCTTGAGGTCGCCGGCCAGCTGGGCTCTGTCGTTGATGATCTGGATCGGGCGATCCAGCTGGCTCTGGCCGAAAGGCCTCGCGGCGTGGTCTGCGACCTGTCGGCCATTCCCGAGGGGGTCGGGCCATGCACCATCCAGATGCTTGCGACGTCAGGCAGGCACGTTCGCAGCTGGCCCGGGACTCCGGTTGCCGTGGCCTGCGCCGACCCGCGGTTCCGCGCTGAGCTGAGCGCCCAGTCACGGGGCGGCCACCTGATCGTCGCATCATCGACCCAAGAGGCCGTGTCCGCCCTGTTGGCGACCCCCGACCCGGAGGTCGACTGCCTGCGGCTCTCGCCGGAGCAGACCGTGTCCCGAGAATCTCAGGACTTCATTGCGAGAGCCTTGCTCGCTGCTGGGCTGGGGCCGCTCATTCCCGCTGCGTCACTTGTGGTCAGTGAGCTTGTCAACAACTCGGCGAGCGACGCGGGCAGCGACATCGAGCTGTCAGTTCAATGGCACCTTGGCCTCCTGCGACTGACGGTGCGCGACAACAGACCGGAACAGGTGCATCAGCGCTACCCCCAGTTTGTCGATCGCCAAGGCCGGGGGCTCAGCGTCGTAGCCGCTCTCTCTCGGACCTTCGGCGTCCTGCCTACGGCCGATGGCGGCAAGGTCGTCTGGGCCGTGCTCAACGCAGCCCGCCCAAGCTCTCCACTGCCAAGTATTCCGGCCCGCCTTGCCCGAGACGGGCTCGATGCGAATGTGACCGTCACGTCAGAGCAGCCAAAGGACATCTACCAGGGAGGCACCCCATGAACACCGGCTCAACCATCATCGAACCTGCCACCGGAGTAGTAGGCGAGAAGCTCGCCGGCCGGGTGGCACTGGTCACCGGAGGCACCCGGGGCATCGGCGCGGCAATCTGCAGGAGCCTGGCCAGCCAGGGCGCCTCGGTCGCTGCCGGGTACAGCGGAAACAAGGACCGGGCAGACCAGTTCTTGAAGGAGTTCGAGCAGGACTTCGCGGGACCTGGACGGGCAACCGTCCACCAGGGCAATGTCTCCAACCCCGAAGACTGTCGCAGAGTGGTCCAGGAGGTCCTGGCCGAGCACGGCAGGATCGACATCCTGGTCAACAACGCGGGTATCACGATGGACAAGATGGCCATGAAGATGTCAGTCGAGGACTGGAACACGGTTCTGGCGGTCAACCTCTCCGGCTCGTTCTACATGGCTCAGCCAACGCTGGAGCACATGGTCGAACGGGGCACCGGTCGCATCATCTTCGTCTCCTCGGTCATCGGCGAGACAGGGAACATCGGCCAGGCAAACTACGCCGCGTCCAAGGCCGGCATGCTCGGCCTGACCAAGACTCTCGCCAAGGAAGCCGCGTTCATCCTCGCTCGTGCCGGCCGGCTTGAAGAGAACGGCGTCGGCATCACCGTGAACACCGTGACACCTGGCTTCGTGGCGACCGAGATGCTCGAGAACGTGCCGGAAAAGGTGCTGGACAAGATCAAGTCGACCATCCCGGTTGGCCGGCTGTGTCATCCCGACGAGATCGCACGGGTCGTCCACTTCTTGGCCGCCGACGCTTCGGCATACATCACCGGTCAGGTCTGGGGCGTCAACGGCGGCCTGGACATGTAGCTGGAACGGTCTTCGGCATAGAAGGAACGTCCGTGCCCGCGATCGCGTGACAAGTACCAAGAACTCATCAGGACCCAACACCGCTCAAAGGATTGGCACATGCAGCCTTTTGTTGTTAACCGTCATGACCGGATCGTGTTTCCCTCGAACTTCATTCCTGAGCTGGATTTGTCGGTGGTGGGCAGTCTTGAGCAGCTGGACTCGGTGATCAGGCGTGATTTTGAGGCGAAGGCGCCGACGGGCACGGAGATCCTGGCCAGGGTGGAGGCGGGTGGTTATACGCGCCGGTATGACTTGTTGCGGGATGTGGCGTTGAACCTGTTCTGGACCAACCGGTTCGCGATGACCTTGTATGAGAAGCGGCCGACCCGGTGGGCGGATGTGCCGCGGACCCGCAGCGACGTGTTTTTGCCGGTGGTGACCCCGTGGGAGGACGGTGAGGCCAAGATCGCCGCGGTCAAGGGGGCGTATGAGGGTTTGGCGCCGACCTGGGATGGCGTGGTGGAGGACCGGATCTTCGCCACCCTCTTTGACGTGTTTGGCCACCGGCGCCATCACGCGACGGATCTGCCGACGGTCAAGCCCACGGTCGCCAAGATGTTGGCGGACCCCTCGAACCTGACGTTCCGTCTTCCGGGGTATGACCCGGACTACCCGGTGTTCGACTTCGACCAGGTCATGGACGCCACGGAGGCGGTCCCTGAGCTGGAGGCGTTGAGCCGGTGGGCGATGGTGTTGCACAACCAGTACCCGTGGGATCGTTCTCGGGCGGAGCTGGTGGCGGTCGGTGACCTGGCCGATGACGACTTCGTGGTGGTGCTGCATCCGCGCGACCAGCAGGTCCGTCATTTCCTGCGCCGTCTGGAGCACCCGGTGCCGGCCGCCGCCTCGGTTGCCCCGGAGGCGGTGGCGCCGGTGAGCCCTTACCCGGCGGTCCAGGTCCGGGACCAGTTCGCGGTGATGCCGCGGATCGAGGCGTTGGCGGTGACCCACGGCGACCTGGTCTGTTCCAACGAGGACCTGATCCGTAACGCGGCGTACAACTGGTCGCCGATGAGCGCTGCGGAGATCTTCGACAAGACCGGGATCAAGGCCCGGCGCTACACCTCGGGAAGCATGGAGGAGATGGCTCTTTCCGCGGCGAAGACGGCGTTGGCCAAGTCGGGGCGGGGGCCGGCGGAGATCGGCGCGGTGCTGGTCTGTACCTGTACCAGTACCCGGATCATTCCCTCGGTGGCGACCTGGATCTCTGGTCAGCTGGGGATCTACCAGACCCACGCCTCGGCCGACATCATCGCCGCGTGCGCCGGGATGGCCTACGGGCTCTCCGAGGCGGTCCGGCTGCTGCAGGAGGTCAAACGCCCGGTGATGGTCGTGTGCGTGGAGAAGTTCTCCGACAAGATCGGCAACGTGCGGCCCTCGCGGATGATCTTTGGTGACGGCGCGGCCGCGTTCGTGATCGGCGTCGCCCCGGCCGGGGCGGCCCCGGACATCGAGGTCATGCAGACCTACGCGTCGGGGCCGGCCTCCCAGGTGAACTCCATCATCTGGCCCAACCCCGCCTTCGACAACAACATCACCGTCTACGGCCCCGAGGTCAAGAAGCTGGCCGGGCGCTACCTGGAGCAGATGATCGGCGAGCTCAAGGTCCTGCCCGACCCCGACGGGGCCAAGGACTCGCTGCTGGCCAGCATCGACCTGATCGTCCCCCACCAGGCCAACAAGCCCATGGTCACCGACCTGGCCCTGAAAGCCGGCCTGACCACCGACAGCCTCTACTTCAACATCGAGTCCGTCGGCAACGCCTCGGCCGCGTCCATCCCGCTGGCCATCCACGACGCCGTCCGCGACGGCGTCATCACCGAGCCCACCCGCATCTTCGCCCCCGGCTTCGGAGCCGGCGCCGTCGCCGGCTACACCGTGATGCGCATCGACCCCGCCGTGGTCGCCATCGAAGAGGACCACCACGCCCAGCACAACACCCCACCAACCGACGGCCCCACCGCCTACCCCGAGCCCTCAGCCGACAACGTCCATCTCGCCTTCGGGTAGCCCGGGCCGAAGTTCTACGTCGAGATCCCCGGCTTCACCAGGCGCCTCGATGACCCCGACGAGCCCTACCTCAGCTCCGAGCCTTCAGCGGAAGTCGACTCCCGCGCCGCGAGGTAGCGCTCAACCCGTCGGTCAGGTACCAGCCACATGATGGCGACACTGGTGAAGACCAGCACGCCCAGCCACGGCGTAACAAAAGCCACGGCGATACCCGACAGGTAGAGGACCGGCGAGATCTTGCCCTTGAGGTCTCGACCCAGAGCCTGGCGAAGACCGGAACCGCCTTCGACTCGGAAGATCGCCCGCTGCAGGACGTAGTAGGCCACTGCAGCCAGAAGCAGGTTGATGCCGTAGACGACGACAGGCGTTCGGGAGAATGTCGTCTCGTCCACCCAGGCGGTCGTGAAGGGGAAGAGCGACAGCCAGAACAGCAGGTCGAGGTTTGCCCACAGGACGGTCCCGTTGACACGTTCGACGACCTGGAACATGTGGTGGTGGTTGCTCCAGTAGATGCCGATGTAGACGAAGCTGAGCGCGTAGGTCAGGAACCCCGTGGCCGATGCGCCAAGTGCTGCCAGGGTTGGCTCGTGAGGGACCTTCAGCTCCAGAACCATGATGGTGATGATGATGGCGAGGACGCCGTCGCTGAAGGCCTCGAGCCGGCTGGTTCGCATGCATCCAGTCTTTCAGGCTCACACCGCTCCGGGGTGGCGATCCCCGTTTCCCCAAGGGCGGCGAAGCTGCGCTATGCGCCGGTCTGGGGAACCTGCGTGCGCAGGGCCTCAATGCCGCCGTCTGGTGGCGGCAGGCTGGTGCCGAAGCCAGCCACGGCAAGCCGGAGCAGCACCTGGCCCGGTCTGAGAAGGTCCGCTATCTTGGCCGCGCTGAGTAGCTCAAGCTCCGCGAGACGGACGGCATACTGCTCAGGTCCGTCGAGTCTGGCTTGCTGGAGCTCGATCGTGTTGTGCCAGACCTTCTGGCGGGCCTCGCGCAAGAATCGTTTGGAGGCCAGCCGGTTCAGTGGGGTCAGCCCTCGGTCGAGCAGGCTCACTCTTGCGGCGGAGGTCAGCTCGTTCGTCTCGGCAGCGACTCTTGATGCGAGCACCTGGTCGATGCGTTCGTGGTCCTCACGCCGGCGTTGCATCAGCGCAGGATCGGTGAAGTCCTCGTTGCTGATGACTGCCAGCAGAGCCTGGGGCAGGTCGTAGTTCACATGGGCATTGATTCCGAGCAGGACATGACGCAGCGGCGGCAGGTCGGGGGATGCCGCGAACGCCAGACGCCACGGGCGCGGGACATGCGCGCCGGCCAGGTCGGCGTCCAGCGCAGCCAGGTACAGGTTGGCGAAGGCGACGTCCCAGCGCTCGACCCAGCCGGGGTCCCCGAACATGGCTCTGCCTATGGCCTCCCCGACCGCCTGGGTGGTTCGCTGGTAGGTCGAGAGGAAGATTCGTTGGTGGCCCAGCCGGGCCGGGAGCAGGTGCAGACGTTCCTGCATGCCTGCCACGACGTCTTCGATCGTGGGCTGGTGTTGCCCTGAGGGGCCTTGTCGGGCGATCGCCATTGCCGCTCCTGTTCATGAAGTGGGACAAGGCGATTCTCGCCTGCCAGCAAGGGAGCCGGAAGGGCCCAAAGGTGGCGGGTGCATGATGCTTTGAAGGGGCGAGCGAACTATCGTTCAGGACACAAGCCTTTGCGCGTGCTGTGGATTGAGTGAGGCATCATGACCACTGTCGCGGCCACCGACCGTGATGACCGCGTGCTCGCGTACACGCGAGGGCTGTCCCTGGTCATCATTCCGTTTCTTGTTGTCGCGTTCGCGCTGCTCTATCTCTTTCCCGGCGAAACGAAGCGGCTGTTCGCCTGGACCATCAAGCCGACCATGACGCCGATGGTGCTCGGGTCGGCATACCTTGGTGGCGCCTACTTCTTCGTGCGGGTTGTGCGCGCGCCGCGCTGGAATGCCGTGAAGACCGGATTCCTGTCCGTCGCACTCTTCGCGTCGCTCCTGGGCGTCGCGACGATCCTGCACTGGGACAGGTTCAACCATCAGCACGTCGCGTTCTGGCTGTGGGCGACCCTCTACTTCACCACGCCGTTCCTCGTCATCGGTGGCTGGCTCGCCAACCGACGGTATGCCGCCCCGGCAGGTCCAGACGAACCCCGCCTCAGCGGCCTCGTCAGAGCGATCATCGGCCTGATCGGGCTGCTCGCTCTCGTCCAGGGCATCATCATGTTCCTCGCACCTCAGCAGGTCATCTCGATCTGGCCGTGGACGCTCACCCCTCTCACCTGTCGCGTTCTCGGAGCCATATTCTGTCTGGGCAGCGCAGGCATCGGAGTGCTGGTCGACCCGAGGTGGACGACGGTCAGGCTGATGGTTCAGGTTGCGGCGCTGATGGTCTCGCTGATGCTGGTTGCCGGTGTTCGTGCGCGCACCGAGTTCTACACTGGCCGGCCAGTCACCTGGCT
>JBDTOA010000071.1:0-9024 GCA_039933475.1 Dermatophilaceae bacterium | reverse complement strand
GACCGATGAGCCCCAGGATCTCGCCCTCGTTGATGTGGAAGCTGACCTCGTCGAGGGCAACCACTCCGCCGAACCGCAAAGTCACGTTGTCGACCTCGAGGATCCGGCTTCTCGCGGTGTCCACCGGGTCGACGCCGGTCGCCCGGCTGTCGGTCGTGTCAGCCATCGTTTGCGGTCCCCTCCTCTAGTGCTTCCAGCTTCTCGTCGACCTTTATGGCCTGGACGGTGCGTCGTGGTGGGATCAGGCCCTGCGGGCGGAAGATCGCCAGCGTCATCAACGCCAGACCGAAGACCAGCACCCGCCACTCCTGGAACTCCCGGAAGCGCTCCGGGAAGTAGGCGACGACGATCGCGCCGAGAATTACCCCATAGCGGTTGCCGGCGCCGCCGACGACCACCGCCGCGACGAAGAGGATGGACAGCAGCAGCGGGAAGCTGTCAGGGGAGATGAAGCCCTGCTTCCCGGCGAAGAGGGCCCCTGAGAGGCCACCGATGAAGGCACCCATGGCGAAGGCCAGGAGCTTGAACTTGAACGTGGCCACGCCCATCAGCTCGGCGGCGTCCTCATCCTCGCGGGTGGCCTCCCAGGCCCGCCCGACCCTGCTGTCCTTGATCCGCCGGTCGAAGAAGATCACCACGAAGATCACCATGAGGGCAAGCCAGTAGTAGGGGATCTGGTCGGTGATCCCGAACTTCAGGAACGTTGTGGTGTTGCTCAGGTCGACCACCGGCACGCCGCTCGACCAGTCCAGATGCGGTATCGAAAAAAGCGCCACGCTGGGGGGCCGTGGGACCTCGCTGATCCCAGAAGCGCCTCCGAGCCAGCTCGAGTTGATCAACGTGAGACGGACGATCTCGCCGAACCCCAGGGTGACGATCGCGAGGTAGTCGCCGCGCACCCGCAGCGTCGGCGCACCCACGATGACGCCCGAGATCAGGGCAACAACGACGGCGACCGGGACGGCCAGCAGCCAGGAGATGTGTCCGTGCGCTGAGCCGAGGACGGCCACGGTGTAGGCACCCACGGCGTAGAAGGCGACGTAGCCGAGGTCGAGCAGTCCAGCGTAACCAATGACGATGTTGAGGCCGAGCGCCACCAGGACATAGGTCGTCACGGTGAACAGCACGCCGCCGAAGTCGGAGTCCGGGGTGGTGATCACCGGGATGTTGAGGACCGGCAGGAGAAACAGGAAGAGGACGAAGACGGCCCACAAGGCGATCTTGACTGGTCTGGGCAAGGCGCGGGCTCGCGCAGCGATACCTGAGAGGATGCTCATGCGCGGGTCCTCCCCAGCGACTCGCCGAGCAGGCCGGTGGGCTTGAACAGCAGGATGACGACAAGCAGCAGGAACGCCACCACGTCCTTCCACTGGGTGCCGATCAGTGCCGAGCCGTAGTTCTCCGCCAGACCGAGGACGAACCCGCCGAGCAGCGCGCCACGCAGGTTGCCGATGCCGCCGAGGACCGCGGCGGTGAAGGCCTTGACGCCGAGCAGGAAGCCGGCGTCGTAGCGGGTGATGCCGATGCGCAACAGGTAGAGGACCGCGGCGGCGCCCGCCATGACGCCGCCGACAAGGAAGGTCACCTGGATGACCCGGTCGCGGTTGACGCCCATCAGGGCAGCTGCCTCTGGGTCCTGGGCCACCGCGCGGATGCCGCGGCCCAGGCGCGAACGTCTCACGAACTGGTCGAGGACGACCATCATCGCGATGGCACCCAGGAACACCAGGATGTCGACGTTGGTGATCGAGTAGTCCACGATGGTCCACACCGGCTTCGGCTTGAGGATCTCGGGCATGGCGGCGTTGTTCCGGGCCTGGCCAACGTAGGGGGCAAGCTTCACCTCCAGGCCGAAGAGCGCGGCGAACTTGTCGCGAAGGCCCATCAGCTCGGCCAGCGCGAACGAGGCGCCGATGGCAGAGATGAGTGAGATCAGCGGGGGGGCGTTGCGCTTGCGCAAAGGCCGGTAGGCGATGCGCTCCAGTCCGACGGCGACAAGCCCGGACGTCGCCATCGCGGCGAGGAACATCACCACGATCCATCCGATGACCGACGGGACGCTCGCTCCTCTGTGACCGCCGAGCAGCATCACCGACCACATCGCCGCGAAGGTGCCGTACATGAACACCTCGGAGTGCGCAAAGTTGATCAGTCGCAGCACGCCATAGACCAGGGTGTACCCGAGGGCGACCAGAGCGTAGACGGCCCCGAGGGTGATCCCCGTGATCGTCAGGGAGAAGAAGTTGTCGATCAGGTACTGCATCCAGGGCCTCCTCGGGCCGGTCCTGCGATGGGAGCCTGCGGGCCGAGCAAGCCTCAGGAGGCGGACTGGGGCATCCGCCCCGACCGCCTCCTGAGACCTATGCGTTAACGACTACTTGATCGCACCCAGCGACACAATATTGCCGTTCTCGACCTTGTATGCATAGACGATGACCGCTGAGGACTCGCCCTTGGCGTCGAACTTGAGCTGCTTGGTCACGCCCTTCTTGTCGTAGGCCTTGACGAAGTCGACCATGGTCGCCCGGTCCTTGCCTGCTGCGATGCCGTCGAGCAGGATCTGCGCAGAGTCGAAACCTTCACCCGAGTAGGTATTGGGATCAACATTGAAGGCCTTCTTGTAGGCGGCTGCGAAATCCGGGGCAGTGTCCGGCGGGGCGCACGGGCAGGTGATGATCGTGCCCTCGGCGGAGGACTTGGCGTTGTCGACGAAGGACTGGTCCTTCACGCCGTCATCGGTGACGAACGTGCCCTTCCACCCGGCGTCGCGAAGCTGCTTCACCAGGGGAGCAGCCTCGGGGGCATAGCCACCGTAGAAGACTGCATCGGCACCAGAGGCCTTGACCTTGGTGACCGTCGGCCCGAAGTCGGTCTGCTTGACCTGAATCTCGTCAGTTCCGATCGCGGTGGCACCGAGGCTCGAGCGGACGATGTCGGCAAGTCCCTTGCCGTACTCGGACGCATCGTCGATGACGAAGGTCTTGGTCGACTTGATCGTCTCCTTGATGTACTTGGCGGCGGCAGGACCCTGCGTCGCGTCGTTGCCAAGCGCACGGAAGAAGGTCTTCCAGCCATTTTCGGCGAGTGCCGGGTTAGTGGCCGACGGCGTGATCGTGACCAGACCAGCCTCGTTGAAGAGGGGGTCGGCGGCCTTGGACTCGCCGGAGAAGGCGGGACCGACGATACCGACGATCTTCTTGTCGTCGATGGCCTTCTTGGCCAGCCCGGGGGCCTGGGTCGGGTCACCCTGCGAGTCGAAGTCCGCGATCGTGACCTTGCAGTCGGCGTTCTTGGCGTTGTACTGGTCCACCGCGAGCTTGACGCCGTTGTGGATGTAGATACCGAGGTTGGCATTCGGGCCGGTGAGTGCGCCGAACATGCCAATCTTCTGGTCGCACTTCTTGGTGCTGTCCGTGGTGCCAGTGGAACCCCCGGTGGTGCCACAACCCGACAGAACCAGCGCGGCGGCCGCAACCGGGATGCCGAACTTGGTGAAAGAATGCACGGTTCCTCCTGGAATAGGAATCGCCCGGGTACTTGCCCAGGCTCCCGCGAATACCGCGAGTGGGGAAACAATAGCCCCGCTGAACCCCCTGAGAGGGGTATTCCGGAACAACTGTTGTCGGGTCGTTACCCGGCCCTAAGCGCGACAATGCCGGAACGCCATTGACGTCAATCGGGTGGCGCCGCGGAAACCTGAGTAGGCCAGCTCATCCGGAAAGGATGCGCCAGCGGCAATGATGGCCCGGTGGCCCCCTTCTTCGACCCGTCCAGATGTCCAAGCTGCCTGTCAGCGCTGCCCCCGCGGCCGTTGCGGTGTCCTGTCTGCGGAGTCGATCTCATCGGGGAGACGGTGACTGAGCTGGTCACGACCCTGCGCCGGGCCGACTCCCTGGTGGACAGCATGCGGGTGGCGACGGCGGCCCAACACTCGCCAGGGTGGCCCGCCTCGCCCGCGTCGCATCCGCAACCCCCACTCGTCAGCCAACCCGGTTCAGTGTCGCCGGAAGGCCCTCCGTTGGCCCCGCCCGCCCGATCCTGGTTCGCAGGTCGTTCGGTCGGCGTGATCCTGCTGGTCCTGGGCACGCTCTGCGTGTTGGCCGCCGGGGCGGTGTTCATCGCCGTTGCCTGGATGGATCTGCCTCTTGCAGTCCGGGCGCTGATCCTGATCCTGCTCACCGCCGGCTTCGGGTTCCTCGCGCAGGTGGCGCTGGGGCGAGGCCTCCAGGCGACCGCCGAGGCCATGAGCGCCATCGCCATCGGGATGCTCGTCCTCGACCTGGCTGCCGGGCGCAGGGCCGGCGTGCCGGGCCTTGCAGACCTGTCGGCCGCGCAGTACGAGATCCTCGCCGGCACTGCCCTCGCCGCGGTGACCTGCGCAGCTGCGCTCGTGGTCCGGAGACGAAACGGCTGGTTGTGGACCCTGGACGCGGCGGTCGCCCTTGGTTCGGCACGGGCGGCCATAGGTGTGCTGAGAATGTCGACAGAGGGGTACGCCGTCGCCTTGGTGGGCCTTACCGTCGCGGCCTCCTTGCTGTTTCTCGGATGGCGCCGGCTCGGGCTCCCCGTGGCGATGTGGGGCACGGCCTTCCTGGGTGGCCTCTTCTGGCTGGGCGCGGTTGCGGTCGGAACACATGACGCTGCCGACCAAGGGGGCGGGGACATCGCGAGGCTGGCCAGCGCATGGCCGGCTTTGACCGTCGCGCTCGTGGCCGGGGTGTGGTCGATCGGCCTGACCCACGCTGTATGGCGCAGGGCAGCGGCCAGCCTCTGCCTCCTGCCCTTGCTGTTGGTCTTCGAGGTGATCGGCTGGTCCCACGGCTGGGTCGTTGGAGCCTCGGTGATGCTGGCCGGGTATGCGCTAGCCGCTTTGGCCTCTGCCCGGGTGCCCAACAGCTGGTCGCTCGCGGTAGGCGGTGTCGCTGCAGTGCTTGGCCTGAGCTCGCTCGTGGGACTCTTGCCGGCGTCCGTTGCCCTGGGCGCCCGCATGGGCATGGCCTTCCTGGGGACCTGGCGGGGGCCGAGCGAGCTGCCACTTGGCATCTTGAGCGGGGACGTCGGTCCGTGGCTCGTGCCGCTGACCGCGCTGGTCCTCCTGGGTCTGCTGCCCCAGATCACCATCGAGAGCCGTCACATCTCCCTTGGTCGCCTCCATACCGGAGGCGTTGTTGTCGCGACCGTCGGGGTCCTGCCAATTCTGTACGGCGCCGGGTTCTGGGCCTCGATGCTGGTCCTTGTCGTTGTTGCTCTGCTTCTGCTGTGGGGCGCACGGATGTGGCGTCGTGACATCCTCCTCGTCCTCGGGCTGGCACTGTTGGCGATCGTGCGCGTCTGTGCCTACTACGACGGGCTGGCCGACGTGTTGGCATGGACGCTGCTGGCCCTCACGTGTCTTGTCTGGGCGGTGACCGAGTATCGGGACCGGATCCAGGCCGGGTTCCTGACCGTGGCCGGCCTGTTCGCCCTCTTTGGCGTGGCGCAGTGGTTGACGTTCGCCGGGGTGCCGAGGCCGTTGCACGGGCTCGTCATCGTGGTCTTCGGGTCGCTGGGAGTGGTGGCGTCGCAGACTCTGGGCACGTCACCCCTGATACGGACGGTTGCCGAAGGGCTTTCGGTGACCTGGGCCGTGGCGGGGCTGGCCATGGCGGAAAGCTCACCTTCGCATGGCGCGCTTGAGCTCACCATCTTTGGCGTGGCAGTGGGCAGCGCGGCATACCTGTCCGAGGATCGGCGCGGTGCCGGCTGGGTGAGTGGGCTGCTTCTGACCCTCGCCTCATGGATCCGGTTGGCGGACACCAACGTTCAGACTGTCGAGTGGTACACGGTCCCGGCGGCCACAGCGCTCCTCTTCTACGGCGTCCGCCGGCTGCGGCGCGAGCCCAGGGAGTCGACCTGGCGTTGCCTCGGACCGGGAATCGGCTTGGCGCTGACTCCCTCCTTGTGGCTGGCCCTTGGCGAGCCGGTCTCGTGGCGCGGACTGCTCGTGGCCTTCGCCTCGGTGTCCCTCGTGGCAGTAGGTGTGCAGGTCAGGCTCGCCGCGCCGTTCGCCATCGGCGTGGTCGCAACGGCGCTGCTGGCGCTGCGCAACATCTGGCCGGTTGCGGCCTTCATCCCGCGCTGGAGCCTTCTGTTCCTCGTTGGGGGAGCGTTGCTCGCTGTGGGTATGACCTGGGAGTCGAGGGTCAACGACGTGCGAGCCGCAGGCGGGTACGTTCGCGGGCTGCGCTGAGCTCTCCGGGTTTCGGTCCATGTCGCGCCCTCCTCATAGAGTGAGGTTGTGAGCGACCCGTCGTCCTACCGCCCCGGGCCGGGCGAGATCCCTGTCGACCCGGGCGTCTACCGGTTCCGTGACAGCGATGGCCGGGTCATCTACGTCGGTAAGGCCAACTCGCTGCGCCCCCGCTTGTCGTCCTACTTTCAGGACCTTTCGGCGTTGCACCCGCGAACGCGATCGATGGTCACGACGGGCGCAAGTGTCGAGTGGACCGTCGTGGCCAACGAGGTCGAGGCGTTGCAGCTCGAGTACTCCTGGATCAAGGAGTTCGACCCCCGCTTCAACGTCAAGTACCGCGACGACAAGTCCTACCCCTACCTCGCCGTCACGATGGGGGAGCAGTTTCCGCGTGCACAGGTGATGCGCGGAGCCAAACGCAAAGGGACGCGATACTTCGGCCCCTATGCGCACGCGTGGGCGATCCGCGAGACCCTTGACCAGCTCTTGCGCGTCTTCCCGATGCGCACGTGCAGCAGCGGCGTCTTCAAACGCGCCGGACAGGTCGGTCGCCCCTGTCTGCTCGGCTACATCGACAAGTGCTCCGCGCCTTGCGTCGACCGGGTCAGCGTCGATGAGCACCGGGCGATCGCCGAGGACTTCTGCGACTTCATGGCCGGTAACACGGGGAAGTTCGTCCAGCGGCTGGAGGCTCGGATGAAGGCCGCGGCCGCGGAGCTCGACTACGAGCAGGCGGCCAGGATGCGTGACGACATCGGGGCCCTGACCCGAGCGCTGGAGAAGTCAGCCGTGGTCCTCGCCGATGCGACCGATGCCGACGTGTTCGCCCTGGCCGATGACGAGCTCGAGGCGGCGGTCCAGGTCTTCCATGTCCGCGGCGGACGGGTCCGCGGACAGCGCGGGTGGGTGGTCGAGCGCGGCTCTGAAGACGCCGCGGAGCTGTCATCGGTCGTCGAGCACCTCCTGCAGCAGGTCTACGGGGGTGAGTCACCAGAGGGGGTTCCGCGCGAGGTTCTGGTCCCGGTGCTTCCGCCGGATCCCGTGCCGATGCGGGAGTGGCTCTCCAGGTTGCGTGGCGCCCAGGTCGACCTGCGGGTCCCCAGACGAGGCGACAAGCGTGCGTTGATGGAGACCGTCAAACGCAACGCCGACCAGGCGCTGGTCCGTCACAAGGTGTCCCGGGCGGGGGACCTGACGACCCGCAGCCTCGCGCTGCAGGAGCTGCAGGACGGTCTCGAGCTGTCCAGCGCACCGCTGCGCATCGAGTGCTTCGACGTCAGCCACGTCCAGGGCACGAACGTCGTGGCGTCCATGGTGGTGTTCGAGGACGGTCTGCCGCGCAAGGGCGAGTACCGCCGGTTCATCGTCAAGGGGGCGGTGGGCGTCTCGGGTGAGGCAAACCCTCAGATCGACGACACCGCGGCCATGCACGAGGTGCTGACCCGCCGGTTCAAGCGCTATCTGGACGACCGGGCCGACGCCAGTGACATCGAGGGTCTCGCGCTCGAGGCTGCCGTCGACGAGCTGGCCGCCGGCGGCGAGCCGTCCGGGCCCAGCCGGATCGACCCGGATACCGGTCGACCACGACGATTCGCCTACCCGCCCAACCTGGTCGTGGTCGATGGCGGACTGCCACAGGTGAACGCGGCTCGGTCAGCGTTGGCGGAGCTGGGGATCGATGATGTCGCCCTTGTCGGGTTGGCCAAGCGGCTCGAAGAGGTCTGGCTACCCGGCCAGCAGTTCCCGGTCATCCTTCCGCGCACCAGCGAAGGTCTCTATCTCCTACAGAGGGTCAGGGATGAGGCGCACAGGTTCGCCATAACCTTCCACCGGCAGCGGCGCTCAAAGTCCATGACTGCGAGCGTGCTGGATGACATCGCGGGTCTGGGTGACGCCCGGCGTAAGGCGCTGCTGAGGCACTTTGGCTCGGTCAGGGCCATGAGGGCTGCCACTGTGGAGGAGATTCGAGAGGTGCCCGGCATCGGCTCGTCCCTTGCTGCAACCGTTCACCTCAAGCTGCACGACCGCGAGTCGCAGCCGGGAGCGTCGGTCAATGTGACAACCGGTGAGATGCTCACGTGACATTGACTGCCGACAGACAGCGAGGAAAGCGATGAAGCCCGCATCCCCCGGCTCCGAAACCGGCCCCGAAACCGGTGCCGACTCGAGCGCCCCCGGGCCGGCGAGCGGCCCGGAGGCGACCGAGCTCGTCATCCTGACGGGCATGAGCGGTGCCGGTCGTAGCACCGCGGCGAATGTCCTCGAGGATCTGGGCTGGTACGTCGTTGACAACCTCCCTCCGCAGATGATGCTGCCTCTGGCCAAGCTGGCGTCGGAACAGGCCGACGGCGGTGTCCGCAAGCTGGTCGCCGTTATCGACGTCCGGAGCCGCACCTTCTTCACCGCCTTCCGTGACGCGCTCCAGTCCCTGAGGGAGATGGGCTGGGCGCCCAGGCTCGTGTTCGTCGACGCGACGGACGAGGCCTTGGTCCGACGGTTCGAGAGCGTTCGCCGGCCGCACCCGCTCCAGGGCCAGGGCCGGATGCTGGACGGCATCGTCCACGAGCGTGAGCTGTTGGCGGATCTTCGATCGGAGGCGGATGTCCTGATCGACACCTCCGGCCTGAATGTCCACCAGCTCTCGGCCAAGGTGTCCCAGATCTTCGCCGGCTCGGGTGGGCCTCCGCTGCGCATCGCGGTCATGTCCTTCGGTTTCAAGTACGGGATCCCCCTGGACGCCGACCTGGTCTTCGACATGCGCTTCCTGCCCAACCCGTTCTGGATCCCCAAGC
>JBDTOA010000070.1:0-9239 GCA_039933475.1 Dermatophilaceae bacterium | reverse complement strand
GTGTCGGGTTCTGTCGAGGCGCTCGAGGACGCTCTGCTCAAGATCGACGTCGGCGACGAGGTCGACCTGCGGATCATCCACCGTGGAGTGGGCGCGATCACGCAGAACGACGTCAACCTGGCGACGGTCGACAGTGCCGTCATCATCGGCTTCAACGTCAAGCCTGCGGAGCGGGTGGCTGAGCTGGCCGACCGCGAGGGTGTTGACCTGCGGTTCTACTCGGTCATCTACTCGGCCATCGAGGACATCGAGTCGGCACTCAAGGGCATGCTCAAGCCGGAGTACGAAGAGGTCAAGCTGGGCACCGCTGAGGTGCGCGAGGTCTTCAAGTCCTCCAAGTTCGGCAATGTCGCAGGTTCGCTGGTCCGCTCCGGAGAGCTCAAGCGTGGCACCAAGGCCCGGATCATCCGCGACGGCACCGTTGTCGCTGAGGGCATCGAGATCACCGGTCTACGTCGCTTCAAGGATGACGTGACCGAGGTTCGCGAGGGCTTTGAGTGCGGCATCAACCTGGGCAGCTTCAACGACATCAGGGTTGACGACACCATCGAGACCCACGAGATGCGCGAGATCCCGCGCGCCTGATCGTCGTTCACCCCGTGACCTGGTGATGAGGAAGGTAGAACCACCATGGCTGATCCCGCACGCGCGAAGAAGATCGCAGACCGCATCAAGGTGCTCGTTGCCGAGACGTTGGAGTACCGAGTCAAGGACGAACGGCTCGGCTTCGTCACGATCACCGATGTCCGGGTGACCGGCGACCTGCAGAACGCATCGGTCTTCTACACGGTGTTCGGTGACGAGCTCCAGCGCGCCGAAAGTGCAGCGGCGCTCGAGTCGGCGAAGGGCAAGCTGCGTTCGGCGGTGGGCAAGGGCATCGGCATCCGGCTCACGCCGACGCTGGAGTTCATTCCCGACGCGCTTCCCGACGGTGCTGCCTATCTGGAGGACCTGCTCGTGAGCGCCAAGGCGCACGACGCCCAGGTCGCGGCTGCCTCGACCGGTGCGACGTATGCCGGTGATGCCGACCCGTACAAGAAGCCGGCGGAAGAGGGCGCCCAGGGCACCGAAGAAGACCCTGCCGAGGAATGACCACCCCTGACGGGCTGCTCATCGTCGACAAGCCGGCCGGATGGACAAGTCATGACGTCGTGGCTCGTTGCCGGCGTCTGTGTGGCACCCGAAAGGTGGGCCATGCGGGGACGCTGGACCCGATGGCCACCGGCGTCCTCGTCCTGGGGATCAACCGCGCCACAAAGCTCCTGACGTTCCTGGTGGGATGCGACAAGACCTACACGGCAACGATCCGTCTGGGGCAGTCCACGATCACCGACGACGCCGACGGAGAGGTGTCAACGGCCCACGATGTCTCCGGCCTCACCGCCGACCTGGTTGCGGCGAGCGTGCGCGCACTCACCGGAGAGCTGGCCCAGGTGCCGAGCTCGGTCAGCGCAATAAAGGTCAACGGGCAGCGATCGTATGCACGGGTGCGCGCCGGGAAGGATGTCGTCCTGCCTGCTCGTGCGGTCACCGTCAGCCGGTTCGAGATCCTCGACCAACGGACCAGAACAGCCCAGGGGCTGCACAACCAAAAAGTCTGGGATCTGGACGTCCTGGTAGAGGTGTCTTCCGGCACCTACGTCAGGGCGCTGGCCCGTGACCTGGGGGAAGCCCTGGGGGTCGGCGGCCATCTCACCGCCCTGCGGCGCACCCGCGTCGGGCGGTTCGGGATCGAGGGCGCGCACTCGCTCACCGACCTCGAGATTGCCAGCGAGGGGGACGGCATACCCGTTATCCCGCTTGCGGCTGCTGCAAGGGCGTCCTTCGACGTCCGCGAGCTGACCGAGCCCGAGGCCACCGCGCTCGGCTACGGCCAGCGAATCGCCTCCCAGCTTCCGGGGCGCACTCAGCCAGTTGGGGCCTTCGCGCCAGACGGGCACCTGGTGGCGATGCTCGACGAGGGTGGCTCTCTGGCCAAGGCCCGGGTCGTGTTCGCTCCGCTGGGTTCGTAGAGTGTCCCTCGTGCTGCGATGGACCGACCTCTCCCAGATCCCTCAAGGCTATGGCCCGAGCGTGGTGACGCTGGGCAACTTTGACGGGGTGCACAAGGGCCATCGAGCCGTGCTCTCCACGGTGGTCGAAGAGGCGGCCAAGCGCGGCGCCCAGTCTGTCGCGGTCACCTTCGACCCACACCCTCTGGCCCTGCTGTACCCGGAGCGGGCACTGCAGATGATCACGTCGACGGACCTGCGTCTGGAGCTTCTCGCGGCCAGCGGTCTGGACGCAGTTCTGCTCATGGAGTTCACCCGTGAGCTGGCTTCGTGGACCCCGGAGCGTTTCGTGGTCGACGTCTTCGTCAAGGCTCTTGGGGCGAGCCTGGTCGTGGTGGGGGAGGACACCCGCTTCGGGATCCGCAACTCGGGTGACGTCGAGACGCTGCGCCGGCTGGGTGAGCAGCACGGCTTCGAGGTCCTCACCCTCGCCGACGTGGGCAACGGGGGCCGATGGTCCTCGAGCCGGGTTCGCGAGCTCGTGACCACGGGCGACGTGGCCGGCGTGGCGGAGATCCTCGGACGTCCGCACCGGATGGCCGGCGAGGTCGTCCACGGTGACCACAGGGGCCGCCAGCTCGGCTACCCGACGGCCAACCTCAGCCAGTCGGCAAAGGGGCTGATCCCTGCGGACGGCGTCTACGCGGGGTTTCTGATCCGGCCGGCACGCCTTGAGCCTGATCCCGACCACAAGCTGCCGGCCGCGATCTCGATCGGCACCAACCCGACCTTCGAAGGAACCCATCGCCGCGTCGAGGCCTATGTCCTGGATCGCACGGACCTTGACCTTTATGGTGAGACGGTGGTTGTCGAGTTCATCGAACGACTCAGGCCGACGGAGAAGTTCGACTCCGTCGACGGATTGCTGGTGCAGATGGCCGACGACGTCCAGCGGTGCCGGGCGCTCCTGTGACCGCCTCAGTGCGTGACGAGCGCCCCGACCTGTCCGTTGTCGAGCAACGAGCCCGTTCGGTGGCCCATCTTTTCGTCAAGCGGGTCGAGGCGACGCCAGCGGCAGAGGCCTTCCGCTTCCCCGTGGGTGCATCGTGGGAGTCAGTCACCTGGGCGCAGACAGATGCCCGCGTACGCCGGATCGCCGCCGGTCTGGTGGCCCTGGGCGTGGGACCGCAAGAGCGCGTCGCCCTGGCCTCGAGCACGCGGTTCGAGTGGGTGATCGCCGACCTGGCCGTGATGCTGGCAGGCGCGGCGACCACGACCATCTATCCCACCACCTCCGAGTCCGATGTGGGCTACATCGCGCGCGACTCCCAGAGCCGGGTCGTGTTCGCCGAGGACGACACCCAGATCGCCAAGCTCCAGGCCAACCGCGACCAGCTGGCCGACGTGCTCAAGGTGGTCACCTTTGACGGGACGGCCGACGGCGACTGGGTACTCACCCTGGCCGACCTCGAGAAGCTGGGTGCGGCGTACCTCGAGCAGCTGCCGTCAGTCGTCGATGACCGGATAGCCGCCATCGAGCCGCAGCATCTCGCCACGCTGATCTACACCTCGGGAACCACAGGCCGGCCCAAGGGGGTCCGCCTCTCCCACGACTGCTGGACCTATGAGGCTGCGGCGATCGACTCCATCGGCATCCTGGGCAAGGACGACCTTCAGTACCTCTGGCTGCCGCTGGCTCACGTCTTCGGCAAGGTTCTGCTCACCCTCCCGCTCCAGCTCGGGTTCCCAACGGCCGTCGACGGCCGGGTGGACAAGATCGTGGAGAACCTCGCCGTGGTCTCCCCGACCTTCATGGGCGCTGCGCCCCGGATCTTCGAGAAGGCCTATGGCCGGATCGTGACCATGATGAGCTCCGAGGGCGGTGTGAAGGCACTGCTCTTCGAGTGGGCCATCGGCGTCGGTCGCCGGGCCGCCGTTCTGCGCGCGGGCGGCAAGACGCCATCCGGCCTCCTGGCGCTCGAGTACGCGCTCGCGGACAAGCTGGTCCTGCACAAGGTCCGGGCCCGTTTCGGCGGGCGGATCAGGTTCTTCATCTCGGGCTCGGCGGCACTGAACCGCGACGTTGCCGCCTGGTTCGACGCGGCCGGCATGCTGATCCTCGAGGGCTACGGCCTGACCGAGTCCAGTGCCGCGTCCTTCGTCAACCGCCCGGGTGCCTATGCCTTCGGCAGCGTCGGCTGGGTGGTTCCCGGCAGTGAGGTCCAGATCGCGGACGATGGCGAGGTCCTGCTCAAGGGCCCGGGCATCATGGCCGGTTACCACAACCTCCCTGAGGCCACGGCCGAGTCGCTGGACGGGGACGGGTGGCTGCACACAGGGGACATCGGCAACCTCGACGAGCGGGGGTTCCTGCGGATCACCGACCGCAAGAAGGACCTGTTCAAGACCTCCGGCGGCAAGTACGTCGCCCCGTCCGCCATCGAGTCGATGTTCATGGGGCTGTGCCCGTACGCAGGGGCGTTGATCGTCCATGGCGAGCGGCGCAACTTCGTCACCGCGCTGGTGACCCTCGACCCTGACGCGATCGCCGGCTGGGCGGCCGAGAACTCCATGGCGGGCCAGCCGTACGCCGAGATCGTCGGCTCAGCCGCTGCCCGCGAGATGGTTCAGGGCTACGTCGACGCTCTGAACGCCAAGCTCAACCCGTGGGAGACGATCAAGAAGTTCCTCATCCTGCCGCGGGACCTCTCGGTCGAGGACGGTGACCTCACCCCGAGCATGAAGCTCAAACGGGCCGTCGTGGCCAGCAAGTTCAAGAATGAGCTCGACTCGCTCTACCCTTGAACGCATGCCCGAAGGCCTTAGCAGGACCGATCTTCCCGGCGACTCCCTCTTTGCTCGCCTCGAGCCTCTGCTGGAGCAGGTGAGCAAGCCCATCCAGTACGTCGGCGGTGAGCTGAACTCCACCGTCAAGGACTGGGACTGCGGGGGAGTCGGCCCGGGTGGCCAGGACCTGACCGCACGCTGGGCCCTGATGTACCCCGACGCCTACGAGGTCGGACTGCCCAACCAGGGCGTCATGATCCTGTACGAGGTGATCAACGAGCGCCCGGACGCCCTCGCCGAGCGGACCTATGCGGTGTGGCCGGACATGGAGGCGCTGCTGCGCAGGGAGGGGGTCTCCCAGTTCACGGTGGACGGGCACCGGGCACTGCGCGACTTCGACCTCTTCGGTGTCTCGTTCTCCACAGAGCTGGGCTACACGAACCTGCTGACCGCCCTCGACCTCGCCGGCATACCTCTGCACGCGCGCGACCGCGGCGAGGACGACCCGATCGTCATCGCCGGAGGGCATGCGGCGTTCAACCCCGAGCCGGCCTCGGACTTCATCGACGCGGCGATCATCGGCGACGGGGAGCAGGCGGTTCTGGAGGTGACCGACCTGCTCCTGGCGTGGAAGGCCCAAGGTCGTCCGGGCGGTCGCCGCGAGCTGCTGCTACGGCTGGCGCGCACGGGCGGGGTCTACGTCCCGGCCTTCTACGAGGTCGACTACTTTCCCGACGGCCGGATCCGGCGGGTGGCCCCCTCCACCGACCAGCCCGGCGTGCCATGGCGGGTCTCCAAGCACACCGTCATGGATCTGGACGCCTGGCCCTACCCCAAGGCGCCTCTCGTTCCGCTGGCAGAGAGCGTGCACGAGCGGATGTCGGTCGAGATCTTCCGCGGCTGCACTCGCGGATGCCGGTTCTGTCAGGCCGGCATGATCACCCGTCCAGTTCGTGAGAGGTCCATCACCGGCATCGGTGAGATGGTCGAAAAGGGTTTGGCAGCAACGGGATTCGAAGAGGTTGGACTTCTGTCACTGTCCAGCGCCGACCACTCGGAGATCGCCGAGATCGCCAAGGGGCTGGCCGACCGTTACGAAGGCACGCAGACCGGTCTGTCCCTGCCGTCGACCCGGGTGGACGCCTTCAACATCGACCTGGCCAACGAGCTGACCCGTGGCGGGCGTCGCTCAGGCCTGACGTTCGCGCCCGAAGGGGGCTCCGAGCGGCTGCGCAGGGTCATCAACAAGATGGTCACCGAAGAGGACCTGATCAAGACGGTTGCGGCTGCCTACTCGGCCGGCTGGCGCCACGTGAAGCTGTACTTCATGTGCGGCCTGCCCACAGAGACCGACGAGGACGTGCTCCAGATCGCCGATCTGGCCAGACGGGTGATCGAGACCGGGCGCCAGGTCAGCGGGCAGCGTGACATCCGCTGCACGGTGTCGATCGGGGGCTTCGTGCCCAAGCCACACACCCCTTTCCAGTGGTGTGGGCAGCTCGGGGCACGGGAGACCGACGCCCGGCTGCGGATCCTTCGAGAGGCGATCCGGGCCGACAAGCGCTACGCGTCGGCCATCGGGTTCCGGTACCACGATGGCGAGCCCGGCATCGTCGAAGGTCTGCTGTCCCGTGGTGACCGTCGTGTCGGTGCCGTCATCGAGGCCGCCTGGCGTGATGGCGCCCGTTTCGACGGGTGGAGCGAGCACTTCAGCTACGAGCGCTGGATGAGGTCCGCGGAGAGTGCTTTGGCGGACCAGCCGGTCGACGTCGCCTGGTACACCACCCGTGAACGAGGCCAGAACGAGGTCCTCCCGTGGGACCACCTGGACTCCGGGCTGGACAAGGAGTGGCTGTGGCAGGACTGGCAGAGCGCTCTTGACGACGTCGAGGTGGAGGACTGCCGGTGGACCCCGTGCTTCGACTGCGGGGTGTGTCCGCAGCTGGGCACCGAGATCCAGATCGGGCCCACCGGCAAGCGCCTCCTGCCTCTGACGGTTGTGACCGCCGGCCGTCAGGCCTTGCTGGAGAACCAGGGGTGACGTAGGTCCAGGTAGGTGACGTCCCTCAGCAGGGACATCTGCTCCTCGAACGACTTCCTGTCCTCCTCGGGCATCTCCTGGCGCTCGCCCTTGCGCGCTGCCTGTTCGCTGGTGAAGGCCATGGTCTGGGTGGCATAGCCGTCCGGGTCCAACGCGATGGTCCCGCCGATGACCTCGGGGCGGGCCTGGCGGAGCCGGTCCATGGGCTGGTTCGCCAGCGTACGGAACCGCGCGGGGTCTATGACCCGGCCCTGGATGACCTGGACGAACCCAGCGTCGTCCGATCCGCCGTCAAGGATCGTCGTCGCCTCGTCGCAGTCATGGAAGGTCACGGGGCCGTCGAAGGCCTTCTTGGTCACCGACCACCACGCGTCCTGCTCGGGGCGCGCTGAGTTGCGTTCTGCGGCCTGCTTCGACTCGAACCGCACGACGCCGATGAACCGGTTGTCGTCGGTCACGCCATAGGTCCCGCCGAGGTAGCCCTCGGCCTTTGGCGCGATCTCCTCGCTCCACGTCTCAGTCTGCCGTCGCAAGGCGTCCGCGTCGTGGCAGATGCCCTGAATGATCTGGATAAACACTGTGCAACCTCCGTTCCGACGGGCCGCGACAGGTCGAAGCGACCCAAGATCCGACGCTACGCCCAGCCTTTTGAGTTGTCATCGTTCTCATCGGTATCCTCGCGCCATGGCTCGCACTCCCGATGGTCCTCCTCCGCCGCCAGCGGTCCAGAAGCTCCGAGTGCGCTATGCCAAGCGCGGTCGGTTGAGGTTCTCCTCGACGCGGGACTTCCAGCGGGCTCTCGAGCGCGCGCTGCGCAGGGCTGCCGTTCCCATGGCCTTCTCGGCTGGCTTCCACCCGCACCCCAAGATCTCCTACGCAAACGCCGCGCCAACGGGAACGGCCAGCGAGGCGGAGTACTTCGAGATCTCGGTGACCGCGAGGGTCGAACCCGAGCAGGTGCGAGCGGCGCTGGACCAGGCGCTTCCCGAGGGGCTGGACATCCTTGAGGTGGTCGAGGCCGTCCCAGGGGCGCTGGCCGACCGCCTCCAGGCCAGCGACTGGCTGATGGAGTTCAGGGACCTGCCGGTCGCCAGCCTCGCGCGTGCAGCCGAGCAGCTACTTGCCTCGGATCGGGTCGAGGTGACCCGCGTCATGAAGACCGGTCCGCGCACCTTCGATGTGCGAAGCGCCCTCGTGTCGATGGACGTCTCGCCTTCTGCAGACACCATGTGTGCGATACTGAGGGTGGTCGTACGGCATACCACACCTGCCGTCCGCCCCGATGACGTTCTAAGCGCACTGCAAGCAGTCGCCGCACTCACGCCGCCGAGTCCACCGTTGGTGACTCGGCTGGCGCAAGGGCCGCTGAGCACCGCAACCGCAACGGTGGCCGATCCTTTGGCTATCGACCAGGACGTCGACGGCAGCTGAGATAGTGACGCGCGACGCAGCGCGAGCTCCCAGGCTGTAGCGATACGACTTCCGTCCCGCCCGCCTTTGCGGGAGACGACGCCAACCGTGAACCATGCGGCGATGAGGGCTACCTGCCCAGGGTGTGGTTATCGCCCTGTGGGTAAAGGGAGGACGCCCCAGATGGCATCCAACGAAGACCAGACATCCAACGAAGAAGCCGCAGTCGGCGCGCCGGCCAAGAAGGTGGCAGCCAAGCGGGCTCCCCGCAAGGCCACCAAGAAGGCCAGCACACCGAAGAAGGCGGCGCCGGCCAAGGTCGCAGCGCTCGAGGTCGCACCCGTCGAGGTGGCAGACGTGGTCGTTCCGGCCAAGCGCGCCACTGCGGCCAAGACCGCGGCAAAGCGCGCACCCCGCAAGGCCGCCAAGAAGGCCGTGCCAGCGCCTGTCGCTGTTGTGCCATCCGAGGAGCCTGCAGCCGAGCCAGCACCCGTCATCCCGGGCTTCGGGCTGCTCTTCCAGGCACCCGAACCCGCAAAGGCCCCCCGTCGTCGCAGGGCCAGCGCTCCAGCGGCAGCGCCCGAGCCGGAGGCGACCAAGGAACTTTCCGACTCTTCGGCCGCACCCTCCGAGCAGGTTGCCGTCACCCAGGCGGACGTCCCCGAAGAAGGAGACGACTCCGGCGCCGATGGCACGCGCCATCGCCGTCGCCGTGGCGGCAAGGGGCGCCGGGGACGCTCTGGCAGCGAGGCCGCGGAAGAGTCTGGGAGCGATGGCAACGCGACCTCCGAGAAGGCCGCCCCAGCCGCTTCGACCGACAAGCCTGCTGAGGCTGACGCGCCCGAAGAAGAGGGCTCGAGCCATCGTCGTACCCGTCGTCGTCGCCGTGGCGCCTCTGGCGACAGTGACGACTCGCCCAGCACGACTACCCGGGTCAGGGAACCTCGCCAGCAGCACGACGAGGTCACCGCAATCAAGGGCTCGACCCGCCTGGAGGCTAAGAAGCAGCG
>JBDTOA010000069.1:0-9248 GCA_039933475.1 Dermatophilaceae bacterium | reverse complement strand
CCGACACAATCCCTAGGTTTGGCTGGGGTTGACCGACACAATCCCTAGGTTTGGCGGGCCCTTCGCAGGGAGAGGACCACGACCAGCGGCCACAGAGCTTGCGATCCGGCAGCGACGCGTTCGGCCAGTCCGACCCTGTCGCCGCCCATCAGCAGCTCCGCGAAGAACCATCCAACGGCCATCAGAAGCACCGCCGCCGCTGTGGCGGAGACCCTGAGGCTGAGCACGGCCGCAGCCGGCCGCTCTCGGGCAGCTCGGCGCACCCATGCGAGACCAGGCCACACCGCCAGAGCGACGAAAGCCACCGCGGCTGTGGTCGTGTGCGCCGCCGCGGGACCACCGCCGGCGGGCAGGGGAAACGTCGCCACCCCGAGCGTGGCCAGGCCCCCGAGCCCAAGGATCAGCCGCCCGGCGGTGGCCGCGGGTGAGAGCGCGCAGGCCGTCACGAGGTGCGAGAGGCCGACGCCCACCAGCGCGGTTGTCATCACCAGGCGGTGAGGCGTGTCGCGGGCGGCGAGCTCGCTGATGGTGCGTACGACTGCGTCGAAGGGCACCGGCTGGATCGCCGCGGCCTGCGTCCAGCCGCCGATGAGGAGCACAGGCGCGGCAGCGGAGGAGACCAGACCCCACCACGGCACCCGACGCATGACGCGACGCTACTGGACTGATGAGGCCGTCGGGTGGCAAGCGAGGGTCGTTTCCCCTCAGGGGCGACGAACTGGTCACGGTCCGGGTCGGGCAGACTTCGGGCGAAGGGCCCTAACGATCCGCCGGAGTCCTCAACCCCCAGGCAAAGGTCTGACGCTGTGAAGATCTCCGAGGTGCGCTCACTGGTCCAGCTCCGCAGGCCCGAGCCCGATCGGGTCGAGCGCACGCTGAGAAGCTGCGTGACCATCGAGGACCTGCAGCATGCCGCCTGGCGCCGCTGGCCCAGAAGCGTCCGTGGCTATGTCGAGGGGGGCGCGGACGGTGAGGTGAGCCTGGCGCGCAACCGTGCGGCATACGAGGGTCTGGGACTGGTGCCATCGCCGCTGCGCGACGTCACCGACGTGGACCTGCGCTGCACGATCCTCGGAGGCGACTCCGCGCTGCCGTTCGCCCTGGCTCCGACGGGCTACACCAGGATGATGCACCCCGCCGCGGAGAGCGCTGTGGCTCGCGCCGCACGGGACGCAGGAATCCCCTACACGATGTCGACGATGGCCACGACGCGACTCGAGGACGTCGCCGGCGATGTGGGCGGTGACCTGTGGTTCCAGCTCTATGTATGGCGCGACCGCGGGCTGGTCCGCGACCTCCTGGAACGAGCCAAAGCCAGTGGCTATCGCGCGCTCATGCTCACGGTGGACACCCCGGTCACGGGGCTGCGGGTCCGGGACGTGCACAACGGTTTCACCATCCCGCCGCAGCTCAGCGCCTCCACCGTCCTGGACATGGCCCGTCACCCCATGTGGTGCGCGCGGCTGCTGGCGGGTCCGGGGATAACGTTCGCCAACTTCGCGGCCGAGGTCGGACGTACCCCCGAGGGTCTGATGGAGTTCGCGGCCAAGCAGTTCGACCCGTCGGTCACGTGGGACGACCTCGCCTGGATCCGCGGGCTGTGGCAGGGACCACTGATGGTCAAGGGCCTGGTGAGTGAACGGGACGCAGTACGCGCGATGGAGGTGGGTGTCGATGCGGTCGTGCTGTCCAACCACGGCGGCCGTCAGCTCGACCAGGTGGTCGTCCCGTTGCAGATGCTCCCGGCAGTTCGCGACCGGGTGGGAGACACGATGCAGGTGTTCGTCGACTCGGGCATCCGTCGTGGCTCGGACATCGCGCTCGCCCTGGCTCTGGGGGCCGACGCGGTTCTCGTCGGTCGTCCCTACCTGTACGGGCTCGGTGCCGCTGGCGAGCGTGGCGTGGCCGCTGCGATCTCGATGCTCGGCGACGAGCTGCGCCGGGCGATGACCCTGATGGGTGTCACCTCCGTGGCGCAGCTGCGGGCCGAGGGGTCAGCTCTGGTCAGGTCGCTGCCTTCGGGGTGACCTTGCACACCCGGCGGACGCGGATCACCTGGGTGATCAGCGTGAGCCAGACGAGGGCCACGACGCTGAGGAGAAAGATGACCAGGTTCTTCCCGACGCCTGCGAGCGGCTTGGCGGGTGCCGGGCGGTAGGCGGACTTGGCCACGGTCACATTGACCGTTGTCGTAGACGTGACGGGCTTGGCGCCGGCCGCCGTGTAGGTCGCCACGAACTGCTGAGGTCCGGTAGTCGTGGGCTTGTAGCGATGAACCGAGTCGCCGCCGAGCGTCAGCTTCGCGATGCCGCTCTTCTCAGTGGTGACCGAGCCCAGGGGAACAAGCCTTGCCGGGCCGAACTCCGTTGTGGAGAAGAAGAACTCAACGTTCGCCTTGGCCACTGGATGGCCATCGGCGCCGGCGAGCGTTGCGGTCAGCTGTACCGAACTGCCGACCTCCGCGCCGCTGATCGTGATGCCGGGAGCGCTCGTCGATGCAGGTAGTGATGTGGCCACTGAAGCGCTCTTCGGTGTCGCCGCGCTGGCGGAGCCGGCTCCGAGCCCAACCAGGCCGCCGACCATGCCGACGAGTGCGACAAGGAGCAGTACGCCGGTCGCGCCCGCCCTGCGCCGGTGGACCGCACCGACGGAGCTGGTGGGTTCCGCGGCCACAGTCTCAACAGGGGCGTGGGCCGGTTCTGCTTTCACCGTCTTCTCGAGGGCGTCGGGGGTGGGTGCCTCATCCATCTCCTCGATCTCGTCGATGGACAGCAGTGGTACGACACGGAAGAGCAGCATGAGCAACAGCGGGACGGCAGCTGCTGCGGCGATGGTGATGGCGATCGGGACCCAGGTGAAGTGGTAGGTGCCGAACGTGCGGGTGATGGTGTCGTAGTTGGCCGGGCCAACCACGAGAAGGAACCGCTTGAGCCACATCATCGGCACCACGAGAGCCGCGGCGAGAACCATGCCCCAGACGTTTCTCGTCCACGGCAACGCGACGAGCAGGAGAGGCAGCAGGCCGCCGAGAACGACGAACATCCAGAACCACAGGGCCAGGCGGCCGGTCAGCAGGTCGGTGAACACGGCAGCGGTCCCCGGCTCTGCGACATACGAGCCCGGAAGCAGGTCGGCGAACGTCAGGTAGATGTAGGTGGCACCGAAGGTCGCAAGGATGAACCCCAGGCGGACGAAGTGCCGCGGGGTGATCAGCTTCTCGAGGTGGTAGCCCCGTCGGAAGCCGGCGAGGACGATGATGACCAGGGCCACGCCCGAGTAGAGCGCAGCGACGACGAACTGGGGCGCCCAGATGCTCTCGTGCCACCACGGTCGGTTGGTGCTGGCAAACGCCCAGGCGAGGACCGAGTGAACGGATACGGCCAGCGGGATGATCATGATGGAGACGAGGCCGAGCGCTCCGGCCAGAACGCGCCGCTGCTTGGGGGCACCCACCCAGCCTCGGGAGACGTAGGCATAGAGGGTGGCCCGTCGTTTGCCCAGCACCCGCGCGTGTCCCTCGTGAAGGACGGCCATGTCCGGTACGAGCGGGAGAGCAAAGAAGACGATTGACGCGAACGTGTAGGTCATGACCGCAATGAAGTCCCAGAACACCGGAGCGGACAGGTTGGGGTGGGTGACCAGCTCGTAGAGCCGGATCGGGTTGGCGATGTGCGGGATGATGAGCGCCGTCCCGATGAGCACGGTGACGACGGCTGTGCCTTCGGCCAGCCGGGTCAGCGGTGCCCGCCAGGTCGCTCCGGTCAGGCGAAGGATTGCGGAGACCACGGCTCCGCCGTAGCTGACACCGATGAAGGTGACCACATCGGCGATGTAGATGGCCCAGAACGCGTGGTCGTTGTAGCCCGCCACCGCCATCCCGCCCTTGAGCTGGAGGACCCAGGCGGCGATACCGGCCCCGACCACGAGGGCGAGGGCCGCGACAGTGAGCCACCAGAGGCGGCTGGGCTTTCCGAGCGAGCGCAGGGACGCCGACAGGGCTTCGGGCACGCGGTCATGAGCTGCGACTGAGGCAGTGGTGCTGGTGAGTGTGGTCATGGTGCTCAGCCCTCCAGCGTCTGGCCGTGGCCGAGGATGTAGTAGACGCGCGGGTTGGTCCCGAGCTCCTCCTTGAACCGGACGGCGTCGTTCTTGCGCAGGAAGTCCGAGAGCACCTCGGTGGTGCCCTGGCCGTTGACCGCGACGTCGGTGGCGAGGTCTCCGATATAGAGCACTCCCATCGGGCAGCCGGACACGCATGCGGGCAGCTCACCGTTCGGGAGCCGGTCGGCGCAGAGCACGCACTTGCCGACGGTGCCCTTCTGTGGAACGGGCATCTGTGGTGAGGAAGGGACCGGCATCCGCTTCTGCGGGAGGGGGTCTTCCCAGTTGAAGTAGCGCGCCTCGTACGGGCAGGCCGCCATGCAGGCGCGGGACCCGATGCAGACGTCGGTGTCGACCAGGTCGAGACCCTCGTCGGTGCGGATGTTCGCGCCGACCGGGCAGATGTACATGCACGGAGGGTCCTCGCACATCATGCAGGGGCGCGGCATGAAGAACGTGCCACCGGAAGCGTCGGTCATGTCGAAGACGTCGATCCAGGTCTGCTCGGGCCGGAGCTGGTGTCGCTGCTGGCAGGCCGTCGTGCAGGCCTTGCACCCGTCGCAGGTGCGCAGGTCGATGACCATGCACCATGCGTGCTCAGGGACTGAGGCCTTCTTCGGCGTGGTCGCCGCCTGGGCCTCATCCCGGTAGCTGACCATGGTCAGGACGCCACCAGCGGCGGCGATACCCAGCGAGGCGAGGACGTTGCGCCGGGTGAATACCTGGGCGTTCTCAGGGCCGGCTTCCGGAGGGGAGCCTGCTGGGCGCCCCTCCGGGTGCGTCGTACGGTTCTGCATGGCGTCCTGCCTTCCGCGTCGTTCCTGGCTTGGTGTTGGTCAGCGCTCTGGGTGGCGTTGGGCTAGATGGGAAGTCGCGGTCAGGCGACGGTCACGTTGCCCTTCATCCAGCCCATGGTCGCCATTGAGCCGCCCATGCCCTTGGGGTCGCCACCACAGGGGGTGAAGCAACGCCAGGTGTAGGAACCGGCCTTGTCGACCTTGAAGGTGAAGACGATGGTCGAGAATCCGCCATCGGGAGCCTTCGGCAGCGGTGCGTTGATCCCGAGCTCCGGGATGCTGAACGTGTGGGCGATGTCGGTGTTGGAGACCGTGGTCACTGCCACGCCGTCGACCGTCTCAGTGCCACCGGCAACGGCGTTGTAAGGCGAGCCTGCCGGAAGTGCGGTGGGGGCGTCGTCGTACTCCTTGATGGTGAGCACGATGGTGTCGCCCTTGGAGATGGTGATGTCGCTGGGGTCCATCGCCGGCCAGTGCTCTTTGCTCGTGAACGTTCCGGCAGGGCCGGTGTCAGCGTCGATCTTGCCGGTCATCGAGATGTTGACGGTCTTCGGCGCGGCTGCGGCCTTGGGGGCTGCGGTCGCACCCGAGCTGGACCCGCCACAGGCAGAAGCCGTTACGGCGACTGCACTTGCGACCAGGCCGACGCCGATCATTCGCATGGGCCTTGAATCGATGTGCTTCACGTTGTTCACTCTTCTCTGCCTTGGGTCAGCCGGTTTGTCGTCGGCCGGGAGCGAGTTCCCGAAGCCGGGCAGCTGTTCCGATCTCATCGTGGTCGGGCTGCCAGGTCAGTGGCACCGCGATCTGCCCCATTTGTTGCGGCTCGTTCTACCCACGGGACATGGGTGATCTCCGCCAGTTTCTGTTCGAGAGCACGCGTAGCCTTGCTGACCATGGAGCCCGAGGTGATTCGTGTCGTCGTGGTCGATGACCACGCTCTGCACCGCGATGGCACCCGCCAGATCCTTGAGGCCCACCCCGACCTGCAGGTGGTGGGTGATGCCAGCTCGGGTGAGATCGCCCTCGCCCTGGTCAACCAGCTTCACCCTGACGTGGTCCTGCTGGACATCCGCCTGCCGGGGATGAACGGCATCGAGGTCGCCCGCCTGCTCACCCGTGACCATCCCGAGGTTCGCGTGCTGATGGTCAGTGCGTACGACGAGGACGAGTACGTGCGCGGTGCGCTGGAGGCCGGGGCCGCCGGGTACCTGCGCAAGACCGCTCCCGGCAAGGAGCTTGTTCAGGCTGTGCGGGCTGTGGCTGGTGGGGCCAGCGTGCTCCAGTCCGGCCTGGCGGCTCGACTGCTGGTCTCGACCCGGGCTGCGGACCCTGCAGTCACCGACCTGACCGAACGCGAGCTGGCGGTTCTGAGACTGGTCGCGGCGGGGATGCACAACCGGGAGGTCGCGACGGAGCTGGGGATCAGCACGCGCACGGTGGACCGACACTGCGACAACATCTACGCCAAGCTCGACGTCGGGTCACGAACCGAGGCGGTAGTGCGTGCGATCTCGACCAAGCTGCTGACTGTCGGCGATGACGGCTGACGTTCGGGCGCCCTCTCTGGGGTCCCGGGCCATGGATCTCGGTCGCTGGCTGCGGATGCCGGTACGCGCCGGCCGGTTCTGGCTCGTGCAGGCAGGTGTTCTGGTCGTGGCGTTCCTGGACGAGGTGGTCCTCGACATCCTGCGTCTCCAGCTGCCGTTCGAGATCCCGCGCTCGACGATCACCTCGCTGCTGCTCGTCCCGGTCATCTATGCGGCCCTCAACTTCGGCGTCCGTGGTGCCGTTGGCACTGCCCTTTGGGCGACAACGCTCATGTTCCCGGACTGGCTCTTCATCGCGGGAGTCACAACCTCCAACGCCTGGATCGAGATCGGCAACCTGGCCGTCCTGAACGCCGTCGCCATCATCGTCGGCCAAAGGGTTGAGCGCGAGGCGCAGGCGAGGGTGAGGGCCGAGGATGCGTTGCAGGCCAGCGAGATTGCCGAGTCGCGTTATCGCGCTCTCTTCGACGAGCAGCATGCGCCGGTCATCGTGACTGACGCCTTTGGAACGGTTACGGAGGCCAACGCGGCAGCAACGAGCCTGCTCGGCGACGGAGCCCGCGGCCGCCTGCTCTCGGACCTGGTCGACACCACGGTCACAGCCATCCTTGACGGAGTGGTTGCGCGCCTGCCAGTAGGGGAACGGGTGTTCGTGCCCACCGCGCGGAGCCTCGAGGCCGGCTCGGGCGAGCGGCTCATCCAGATCGTTCTGGTCGATGTGACCGTGGAGGAGCACCGCGCTCGTGAGCAGGGGGCCTACGCCGCGCACCTCGTCACCGTGCAGGAGGATGAGCGGCGCCGGCTGGCCCAGGACCTGCATGACGATCCGCTGCAGACCCTCACCTATCTCGTGCGAATGCTCGAGCAGCTCACTGAAGACCCAACCCTTCCAACGGAGCTCGCGGTGCGGGTACGTCGGGATGGCGAGCTGGCCACTGAGGTGGTCGATACCTTGCGCACGGTGATCCACGGCCTGCGTCCACCGGTTCTTGACGACTTCGGGGCGGTGGCCGCGCTCAGGCAGCTGGTTGACGAGGTCCGCAGGCGGCACGGGATCTCGATCCGGATGCGGGTGAGCGGGGAACAGATGCGGCTCTCCCCGCAGTGCGAGCTCACGATGTACCGGGTTGCGCAGGAGGCCCTGAGCAACGTGGTGCGCCATGCGAAGGCCACCAACACCCGCGTCGACCTGCATTTCGGTGAGGACATGGTTCTCACTGTCACCGACGACGGCGTTGGCATCTCGCTCTCGTCTGCTCCGTCGGCGAGCCCGGGCAGCAGGCTGGGGCTGATCGGGATGCGGGAGAGGGTCAACCTGGTTGGCGGCACCCTCGAGGTGCTTGGACGGGCGCCCAGCGGCACCGTGGTGCAGGCCACGATCCCGCGCGGGCAACCCGCGACCTGATCCGCTAGAGGTACTGGCCCGTCGACCCCGACTCGGGCGGACCGGCCGTGCCCGGCATGCCTGGACCCCCAGAACCGTCCTGGTTGGCGGGGTGGCCGGGCGGGAGGGCGTGACGCATGGACTGGAGCTGCTGCTGGGCCGCCATCTGCTGGGCGAACAGAGCGGTCTGGATGCCGTGGAACAGGCCTTCGAGCCAGCCCACGAGCTGGGCCTGCGCGATCCGCAGCTCGGCGTCCGACGGCGCGTCATCGCTGAAGGGCAACGTGATTCGCTCGAGCTCGTCGATCAGCTCGGGAGCGAGACCCTGCTCCAGCTCGGCGATCGAGCGACGGTGGATCTCGGCTAGGCGGGTACGACCGGCCTCGTCCAACGGCGCGCTGCGCACCTCTTCGAGCAGCTGCTTGACCATGGATCCGATGCGCATCACCTTGGCCGGCTGCTCGACCTGCTCGGCGGGGTTGTGGACAGCCTCGTTGTCACCGGACGGGTTGGCGACCCCCATGCCGTCCTGGGTCACGACGACGACCCGCTGCTGGGGCTTGTCGTCACCGGCGTCCTGCTTCTCCTCCGGGGATGGGTTCATGGCTCCATCTTGCTCACCTGAGGCCGCTTTGCTCAATTCAGACCGGTTTTCTCATGGCAAAACGCCTATTTGACCGGCCTGAACTGAGCAAAGGTGGGCGTGAGGGGTGGCGGGGAGTCAGCTCGTCGTCATACGGGCCTTGAGCATCTCGCGCTTGTCCTCGAACCTCAGGGCCTGCTTCTCCAGGGAGTCCATGAACTCGGCCAGCTCGGTCCGCGCAGCCTCCCCCTCGGCGGACAAGCCCTCCAGCTCGAAGACCTTCCAGAAGCGCAGCACCGGAGCGACGACGTCGTCCTTGTGCTGGCGCAGGTCGTAGATCCCTGCCACCGCCATCTCGACCGCCTTGCGCTGGAACCCGGGCAGGTTGGCGCCCGGCATCTCGAAGTTCTTGACGACGTCCAGGATGGCGACCATGGCCTGGTCAGGGGAGATCTCCAGGGCCGCGTTCAACAGGTTGCGGTAGAAGATCATGTGCAGGTTCTCGTCCGCCGCGATGCGCGTGAGCAGCCCCTCACACATCGGGTCCTGGGTGAACTTGCCGGTATTGCGGTGCGAGACTCGCGTGGCCAGCTCCTGGAACGAGACGTAGGCCAACGAGCTCATCAGCTCGCCGGAATGGGCCGACTCGTATCCCTGGGACATGTGCTTCATCCGGAATCGTTCCAGCGCAACGGGATCCACCATCCGCTTGACCAGCATGTAGTCGCGCATCGCGATGGCGTGCCGTCCCTCCTCGGCCGTCCAGCGGTGCACCCATTCGCCCCACGCGTCATCGCGGCCGAAGATCAGGGCGATCTCGTGGTGGTAGCTCG
>JBDTOA010000068.1:0-9266 GCA_039933475.1 Dermatophilaceae bacterium | reverse complement strand
CTCGCTGCGCTGGTGGCCCACCTGGTGCATGCCGATGCGCTGGTTCTGCTCTCGGATGTCGATGCGCTGTATGACGGCCCCCCCTCCCGGGCTGGGACGTCGCGCGTCCCGTTGGTGCGTGGGGCCGAGGATCTCACGAAGGTCAGGATCCGCGGCTCCGGCTCCGGTCTGGGCACAGGCGGTATGGCCACCAAGATCGAGGCCGCGGCCATAGCCACCGGGGCCGGCATCACCACCATCCTGACCTCGGCGCAGCAGGCGGAACAGGCCTTTGCGGGCGAGGACGTCGGCACGCTCTTCGCGCCCACCGGCTCGCGCCGGGCCAGTCGACTGCTCTGGCTGGCGCACGCCACGACGCCCCGGGGGCGGCTGATCCTCGACGACGGGGCCGTGGCAGCAGTGGTCCAAAGACGAAAGTCGCTGCTCCCGGCGGGGATCCTTGGCGTGGAGGGCCAGTTCGGCGACGGTGACCCCGTGGACCTGTGCGACCCGGCCGGTCGTGCCGTCGCACGCGGGCTGGTCAACTATGACTCCAGCGAGCTGCCGGGGCTTCTCGGCCGCAGCACCCACGACCTGGCCCGAGAGCTCGGGCCCTCGTTCGAGCGCGAGGTAGTCCACCGAGACGACCTCGTTCTGCTCTGAGTCGTCCTAGGCTGGTCACATGGCTGACTCGATCGACCCCGGGATCACGGCACACGTCGCCGAGCTTGCCGGCGCCGCCCGCCTGGCCTCGCGCCGGCTCGGACTCCTCTCTCGCGCCGACAAGGACGCCGCGTTGCGGGCGATGGCCGATGCCCTCGACCTGGCGGCGCCCGAGATCATCGCGGCCAACGACGAGGATGTCGCGCGCGGACGCGCCGAGGGACTGGCCGACGGGCTGATCGACCGGCTCCGGCTGGACGAGGCCCGGGTGGCCGCAGTGGCCGAGGCGTTGCGTGACATCGCGGCGCTGCCGGACCCGGTCGGAGAGGTTGTCCGCGGCTCGACGCTGGCAAACGGCCTGCAGATCCGGCAGCTGCGGGTGCCGATGGGTGTGGTCGGCATGATCTACGAGGCGCGCCCGAACGTGACCGTCGACGCGGCCGGTCTGGCGCTCAAGAGCGGAAACGCGGTGGTGCTGCGAGGAGGCGCTGCTGCCGGTGCGAGCAACCGCGCGCTCGTCTCGGTGCTACGAGAGACCCTTGAGGCCCAGGGCCTGCCGGCCGATGCGGTCTCGCTGCTGGACGAAGGCGGGCGTGACGCCGTCCGCGCCCTGATGACGGCTCGCGGCCTGGTCGACGTGCTGATCCCACGGGGCGGTGCCGACCTGATCCAGACCGTCGTGCGCGAGTCGACCGTGCCGGTCATCGAGACCGGGGTGGGCAACTGCCATGTCTATGTCGACGCTGCGGCGGACCTGGACAAGGCGCTGGCCATCACGGTCAACTCCAAGACCCACCGGATCGGGGTCTGCAACGCCGCGGAGTCCCTGCTCGTGCATCGCAGCATCGCGGCCATGTTCCTGCCCAAGGTTCTGGCAGAGCTGGGTTCCGAAGGCGTCACCGTCCACGGCGACGCCGAGCTGGAGCCCTTCGCGCGGGCGGCGGGCACGGCATACAGCCTGGCGACCGACGAGGACTTCGGTCGCGAGTACCTGTCGCTGGACATCAGCGCACGGATCGTCGACTCGCTGGACGAGGCGCTGGCCCACGTCCAGCAGTACGGAACCGGCCACACTGAGGCCATCGTCACCGAGGACCGGGGGGCGGCCCGTCGCTGGACCGCGGAGGTGGACGCGGCGGCCGTCATGGTCAACGCCTCGACCAGGTTCACTGACGGCGGCGAGTTCGGGTTCGGGGCGGAGATAGGGATCTCGACCCAGAAGCTGCATGCCCGGGGCCCGATGGGTCTGGCCGAGCTCACGACGACCAAGTGGGTCGTTGAGGGCGACGGGCAGATTCGCTACTGAGGACCCGCCCAGCCGCTACGCTGTGCTCATGCCGTTCATGTCCACAGCCGCCACGCTGGTCACCGCAGACGCCCTGAAGCTGCGCGAGCTGCCCATGTCGACCTGGGCCTACGGCGGCATCGCCCTGGCCGCCTTCCTCGCCCTCTTGGGGGTGCTGTGGACCTTTCGCAACACCGCCGCCAAGTACGACAAGCCGGGTCCCGGGGCGGGGCACTGACCACCAGGCGCGTCGGCGTCATGGGTGGGACCTTTGATCCCATCCATCATGGTCACCTCGTGGCCGCGAGCGAGGTCCAGGCTCTCTACGACCTCGACGAGGTCATCTTCGTGCCGACCGGTGAGCCATGGCAGAAGGACTCCGTCCTGGTCTCGCCCGCCGAGCACCGCTATCTGATGACCGTGATCGCCACAGCCTCCAACCCCCGCTTCACGGTCAGCCGGGTCGACCTCGACCGGACGGGTCCTACCTACACGATCGACACGCTGCGCGACCTGCATGCACAGCGTCCGGGCGCCGAGCTGTTCTTCATCACCGGAGCCGACGCGTTGGCGCAGATCCTGTCGTGGAAGGACATCGACGAGCTCTGGGACCTGGCCCACTTCATCGGGGTGACCAGACCGGGTCACGTCCTCAGCGTCACCGGGCTGCCCGTGGACAGGGTTACCCTTCAAGAGATCCCCGCCATGGCCATCAGCTCCACCAACTGTCGCTCCCGGGTCCTTGAGGGCGCACCGGTCTGGTACCTGGTGCCGGACGGGGTCGCGCAGTACATCGCCAAGCACCGGCTCTACCGGCCTCATCCAGCACTCACCTGACCAGCAGGACCCAACCACCCAGGAGGACCGCGTGCCCGCCACGCAATACGCCATTGATCTCGCCAGAGCCGCAGCCGTGGCCGCGGAGGACAAGCTGGCCACGAAGATCGTCGCGCTGGACGTCAGCGAACAGCTCGCCCTGACCGACATCTTCGTTCTCGCCTCGGCTCCCAGCGACCGCCAGGTCAACGCCATCGTCGACGGCGTCGAGGACAAGCTGCGCGAGATGGGCGTCAAGCCGGTGCGCCGCGAGGGCGAGCGCGATGGTCGCTGGGTCCTGCTCGACTTCTCGGACATCGTGGTCCACGTCCAGCACGAGGAGGAGCGCGAGTACTACCAGCTCGAGCGGCTCTGGAAGGACTGCCCAGCCATCGACCTCACGCACTGACATGGCGGCGAAGGTGGGGGCCCGCACGCTGGTCGTCTGGCGTCATGGCGAGACCGACCACAACGCCGAGGGCATCTGGCAAGGGCAGCTCGACACGGCACTGTCCGACAGGGGCAGGGCGCAGGCGCAGGCCGCCTCGCTCAGGCTCGCGGCATACAGCCCCTCCGTCATCGTCAGCAGCGACCTGCAGCGCGCGGCGGACACTGCGCTCACCCTCGCGTCCCGGGTGGGCCTGGAGGTGCGGTATGACGAGCGGCTGCGTGAGATTCACGCGGGCCAGTGGCAGGGGATGACCGCTGGCGACGTGGCCGAGCGGTTCCCGGAGGAGCAGGCGGCGCTCGCCGCGGGGGATGACATCCCGCGTGGAGGCGACGGTGAGAGCCTGAGCCAGGTCGCCGAGCGAGCCCGGGCGGCGGTCGACGAGCTCCTGACCGATCTTGGGCCGGGGGAGTGCGCCGTCATCGCCACGCACGGGGTCTCGGGCCGCGCCATCGTGGCCTCGATGGTCGGGCTCGACCAGCACCTGGCCTGGCAGTCGATCGCCGGGCTGCACAACGCTCACTGGGCCGAGCTGAGCGAGTACGCGGCAGGATGGCGGATCGCGGCCTGGAACGTCGGGCCAGATCCCGCCTAGGATCCCGCACAGACAGGACGATTTGGTGAATCACGGGGGTTGGCCGATAAACTCACCCGGTCCCCACCACGGGGCACGTGCGAGTGATCGTGCGGGGCTGTGGCGCAGCTGGTAGCGCACCTCCATGGCATGGAGGGGGTCAGGGGTTCGAATCCCCTCAGCTCCACCCAAGCGAAGGCCGACTCCTCAGGGAGTCGGCCTTCGCACTTGGCCTGCCACCTTGTTGAACCGGCTTTCGTCAAGGACAGCGCCTATGCGGCGAACTCGGGCGGGGTCGACCCGCAGGATCCGGTCGGTCCGGACCTCGCTGTCGCGGCCCTGGTGGTCCCAGGGACCTGACCCGATGTCCGTCCAGCGGCGGCCGGCCCGAGCCTCCCTGTCGAGATCGCGGTCGTGATCCTTGCTGGTCAGCGGCAGGGCCAGCAGCCAGCGGTCGTCATGGCCGATCACCAGCACGGGGCGGTCCTTGCCCTGGCTGTAGTCCTCTTCGAAGGGCACCCAGGTCCAGACGATCTCGCCCGGGTCGGCCACGATGCCGTTTTTCGGGTTGGGCGCATAGCTGATCTTCGGGGTTCCGTGGAAGTCACCCGGGTACGCGGTGTCCTTCGCCCGTCGGATGCGTCCCAGCGCGCGTTGCATGATGCGAGCCAGACGCGATCCCAGGCCTTGTTTCGCCATGCCCAACACCGTAGCCGGGTTAGCCTCGACATCATGAGCAGCGTGTTGTCAGTGAACCTTGCCCGTCTCCGCCCGAACCCCGATACGCGCGACGCGGCGGCCCTGGGGATCAAGGAGATGACGGGGATCGAGAAGATTCCGACGTCGGAGCCGGTTCTCGTGCGGGCGCCCGGTGGCAGGGCCGACGGGCTGGGCAGTGGGTTGGTCGGCGACGTGGTCGGCGACCGGCAGAACCACGGGGGCGACACCCAGGCCGTCTACGCCTATGCCCGCGAAGACCTCGACTACTGGGAGTCCGTCCTCGGGCGCACTCTGCCGGGCGGTGTCTTCGGCGAGAACCTCACCACGTCGGGGGTCGACGTCAACGGTGCCGTCGTTGGCGAGCGGTGGCGGATCGGCGACCTCGAGCTCCAGGTGACGACCCCGCGCATACCGTGCGGCACGTTTCGCGCCTGGATCGCCGAGACGGGCTGGTTGCGGACCTTCACCGTGGCGGCCAGGCCGGGGACCTATCTGAGCGTCATCAGCCCTGGCCAGGTCCGGGCCGGTGACCCGGTCAGCGTGGTCCATCGTCCGGCCCATGGGGTGACGGTGGCTCAGGTATTCCGCGCGATCACCAGAGAGCCTGACCTGGTGCCGTCGATCCTTGCCGCCCGCGAGCTTCCTGAGGAGATCAGGGCGCTGGTTGCCGTCCCGAGAGACCTCGAGAGAACAGACGGTGACTAGACGCTCCATGGCGCACGAAGGCGACCGTGGGTCACTGTTCGCGGTCGCGGGTCTCTTCGCGGTGAACGGCGCCCTCGTCGGTGGCGTGGGGGCGACCCTGCCTGCGATGCGGGTGCGGCTGGGCGTCGATCCGGGCGGTCTCGCGGTTCTGCTGGTCTCGTTGGCCGCAGCAGCCCTGGTGTCCATGCAGATCGGTGGGCGGCTGGCCGACAGCATTGGCGCCAGGAAAGTGGTACTACCGGCGCTGGCCCTTCTCATCGCAGGGGTGGTCTTCCTGGGACTCGCCCCAACCCTTCCCGTCGCCGCTGCTGCCGCGGCGGTGGCCGGACTGGGCAACGGGGCCATGGATGTCTCGATGAACGCCCTTGGCGTCCGGGTCGAACAGGCCCGCGAGAAGCCGGTCATGAGCCGGCTGCATGCGAGCTTCAGCATCGGCAACCTGGTGGCGGCGGGAGCAGTTCTCCTGGTTGCCCGGCTGGCAGGCGGCGGAGCCAGCGTGGTCACTCCTGCGCTGCTCACGCTCAGCGTCATGTCGGTGGTTGCCGGCCTGTTCATCTCGCGACACGTACCGCCAGGCTCGCGTGTAGTCCATCCCGCAGCAGGCGTCAGCAGCGTGCCGCCGCCAGCGCCCAGGCGCCGCATCCCGGTGTTCGCCCTGCTGCTCGGGGCCATGGCCTTCAGCTTCGGTCTTGCCGAGGGGACGGCCATTGACTGGTCCTCGGTGCACGTCACCGACGTCGCCGGGGTGGATCCCTCCAGAGGTGCCCTGGGTCTGGTCGCGGTCAGCTCGTTCATGATCCTGATCAGGCTGTTCGGCGACCGGGCGGTCGCTCGTTTCGGCAGGGCCAACGTGGTGCGGTTCGGTGGGCTGGCGGCTGCGGGGGGTTACCTCGTGACGCTGGTGGGCCAGTCCCTGCCCCTCCTGCTTGCCGGGTGGGCGCTGGTGGGCCTCGGGGTCGGCATGATCGCCCCCCAGGTCTATGCCGTTGCGGGTCACGCGGGTGGTGGACGGATGCTCGCGATCGTGGTGACGTTCGGCTACGGTGCCTTCCTCGTGGGCCCTGCCATCGTCGGCGCCTTGATCAGGGCGGTCGGCATCCAGGACGCCATGGCGTTCCCGCTGGTGCTGAGCGGTGTCCTCGTGGCTCTGTCCCCTGTCCTGTCGCGCTCACGCTCATGGGAGGATGGAGGACGGCCTGCGTCCTTGGCCATCCCCGAGTCGCCGAGAAACCTGAGGTAGCCTGCCCGTGTCACCGATGGCCCGCAAGGCCTTGCAACCGCATGCGACGCCGCCGAGCCTCATCCGGAACTTCTGCATCATCGCCCACATCGACCACGGCAAGTCGACCCTGGCTGACCGGATGCTGCAGATCACGGGGATCGTGGATCCGCGGGCGATGCGTGCGCAGTACCTCGACCGGATGGATATCGAGCGCGAGCGTGGCATCACGATCAAGTCCCAGGCGGTCCGGATGCCCTGGGAGGTTGACGACGTCACTTACTGCTTGAACATGATCGACACCCCGGGTCACGTCGACTTCACCTACGAGGTGTCGCGGTCCCTGGCTGCCTGCGAGGGCGCGGTTCTCCTGGTGGACGCTGCGCAGGGGATAGAGGCCCAGACCTTGGCGAACCTCTATCTGGCGATGGAGAAGGACCTCACCATCATCCCCGTCCTGAACAAGATCGACCTGCCCGCCGCTCAGCCCGAGAAGTATGCCGAGGAGCTCGCCGGCCTGATCGGCTGCGATCCCGAGGACTGCCTCATGGTCTCGGGCAAGTCCGGTGTCGGCGTTGAGCCGCTGTTGAACCAGATCGTCCAAGACGTACCTTCACCAGTCGGCGACCCGAATGCCCCTGCCAGGGCGATGATCTTCGACTCGGTCTATGACACGTACCGCGGCGTCGTGACCTATGTGCGCGTGGTGGACGGTCACCTCAGCCCGCGCGAGAAGATCGTGATGATGTCTACCAAGGCGACCCACGAGCTTCTCGAGATCGGTGTCATATCACCGGAACCGGTGGTCTCTGACGGGCTGGGCGTCGGTGAGGTGGGCTACCTCATCACCGGTGTGAAGGACGTGCGCCAGTCGCGCGTCGGCGACACGGTCACCAACGCGTCCAAGCCGGCGAGCGAGGATCTCGGGGGCTACCGCGACCCCAAGCCGATGGTGTTCTCGGGTCTCTATCCCATCGACGGCTCGGCCTACCCCGACCTTCGCGATGCCCTGGACCGGCTCAAGCTCAATGACGCCGCGCTGGTCTACGAGCCCGAGACCTCGGCTGCGCTCGGTTTCGGCTTCCGGGTCGGGTTCCTTGGCATGCTGCACCTGGAGATCGTGCGGGAACGCCTTGAGCGTGAGTTCGACCTCGACCTGATCTCGACCCTGCCCAACGTGGTCTACAAGGTCAGGCTCGACGACCGCAAGGTCATCACGGTGACCAACCCGAGCGAGTTCCCGGACGGCAAGATCGCCGAGATCAGCGAACCCGTCGTGCGCGCGTCGATCCTGGCGCCCAGCGAGTTCATCGGCGCGGTGATGGAGCTCTGCCAGACCCGGCGAGGGACCTTGCTCGGCATGGACTACCTGTCCGAGGAACGCGTCGAGATGCGCTACACGCTCCCGCTGGCCGAGATCGTGTTCGACTTCTTCGACCAGCTGAAGTCCAAGACGCGCGGGTACGCCTCTTTGGACTATGAACCTTCTGGCGAGCAGAGCGCCGACCTGGTCAAGGTCGACATCCTGCTGCAGGGCGAGCCGGTCGACGCCTTCAGCTCGATCGTGCACAAGGACAAGGCGTACGCCTACGGGGTCATGATGGCCGCCAAGCTGCGGGTTCTCATCCCTCGCCAGCAGTTCGAGGTGCCGATCCAGGCTGCGATCGGCGCCCGCATCATTGCCCGCGAGACCATCCGGGCGATGCGCAAGGACGTTCTCGCCAAGTGCTACGGCGGTGACATCTCCCGCAAGCGCAAGCTGCTCGAGAAGCAGAAGGAGGGCAAGAAGCGGATGAAGATGGTCGGCCGGGTCGAGGTGCCCCAGGAGGCTTTCATCGCCGCGCTGTCCAACGATGCTGCGTCCGGCGGGGACCGGACCAAGAAGTAGCTCCTCTTGATGACCGTCGACAATGCTCCCGTCCAGGTCAAGGCCGCCCCTTCCCATCGTCGGACGGTCTCCTTCGTCAGGCGAGAGAGCCCGATCGGGCCACGGGTCCAGCAGGCCTGGGATGAGAACTACGAGAGCCTGCTCATCGACGTTCCCCGCACAGAGGTTCCCATGTCGGTGGCACCCGGCTTTGAGCTTGACGCGGCGCTGGAGTTCGGCAGGGTTGCTCCGCTGGTCGTCGAGATCGGGTCGGGGACCGGAGACGCCGTTGTCCAGGCTGCACTGTCGCGGCCGGGCACCAACTTCCTGGCCGTGGAGGTCTACGCCACTGGTCTGGCCGCGACCGTCTCAAAGATCGTCGATCACCGCCTGACGAACGTTCGACTTGTTCACGCCGACGCGGTGGACGTGCTCGAGCACATGCTGAAGCCGCTGAGCGTTTCCGAGCTCTGGATCTTCTTCGCCGACCCCTGGCACAAGAACCGACATCGCAAGCGACGGCTGGTCACCCCGGCCTTCGCTGAGCTCGCAGCGTCCCGGCTGGTCCTGGGGGGATCGCTGCGACTGGCGACCGACTGGGCGGCCTACGCCCTGCAGATGCGGGACGTGCTGGCCGGCTGCGACTCGCTGGTCAACGCTCACGAGGGCTTCGCTCCTCGGTTCGAGGACCGGGCCATGACCCGTTTCGAGGAGAAGGGGCTCGCATCGGGGCGCGTCATCTATGACCTTGAGCTCCACCGGACCTAGCCGCTGCTTCAGCGGGGCGGGCGGCTGCGTCGGACGGACCTAGCCGTTGCCTGCCTCTCTGCCTAGTTGCTTCGTCAGAAGGGTGGGGGCGGGTAGTCGTCGATGCTGGGAGTGGTTCCTTGCTTGTCTGCCGCTGCCGCTGAGGGTGCTTGTTGTTTCTGGTCTTCGGCTGGGTTGGTTTGGTTGGTTTGGTTGGTTTGGGGGTTTTGGGGGGTGGGTGGG
>JBDTOA010000067.1:0-9294 GCA_039933475.1 Dermatophilaceae bacterium | reverse complement strand
TTCGGGCCGGCTGACATGGTGCTGCGGGTGTGGGAGCAGCTGCGGCCGACCTGGGGAGAGGCGCGGGACGTGCGCGCCAACCAGCCACTGCTGGCCACTGCTGTTCCGCCCCCTGCCGGTGTGCCCGTCGACGCCCGGGTTCGCCTCGCCCGGTTCACCGAGGTCGACCTGGTGATGCCCGCCGCTGCAGCAATGTTCACCGAGGAGATCGGCTACCCGCCGTACTGGGGCTCGCGCCAGGTCTACCGGCAGGGCATCGAGTCACTCATCCGCCAGGGTCACACCTTCGTACGGGTCGACAATGGTGAGGTGGTGTTCAAGGCCGACGTCGGTTCAGTGGCTCTGGGCGTCGCGCAGATCCAGGGAGTGTGGGTGGCGCCCCGGTGGCGTGGGCAGGGGCTGGCCGAGCCCGCCATGGCCGCGGTGGTGGCGCAGGTGCAGGCCGAGATCGCCCAGGTGGTCACGCTCTATGTCAACGACTTCAACGCCCCGGCCCGGGCCACCTACGCGCGGGTGGGCTTCACGCAGGTCGGACAATTCGCCACGGTCCTGATGTGAGCCAGCCGGTGAGGATATCCAAGGACGTCCAGGGGCTGGCCGCGTTGTTCGCCACCTCTGGCGTGCTGCATCTGGTCCGGCCCCAGATCTTCGAGTCGATCGTGCCGCGACAGCTGCCCGAACGTCGTGGCCTGGTCTACGCCTCTGGTGTCGCAGAGATCGTCTGCGCCGCCGGGCTCCTGCACCCGCGGACCCGCAAGGCCGCCGGCTGGGCCAGCGCCCTCCTGCTCGTGGCCATCTTCCCCGCCAACATCCAGATGGCGGTGTCGGAGGGCAAGCGGGCCAGGCGCGGCACCGGCAGTCGTGGCAAGCAGGTTGCGACGCTCGTCCGGCTCCCGCTGCAGATTCCGCTGATCCGCACCGCGCTCAAGGCCGCAGGACGCGCCTGAGGAGCAAACTGCCGTGCGCCTGGCAAGCGCCTGCGGATATCCTCTCGGGGTCCGGTGCGCCTCGCGTCGGACGAACCCGAGGAGATCTCGTGTCAACGCCGGTTCTGCGCATGTCGACCCTTTTCCTGCGCACTCTGCGCGACGACCCGGCCGATGCTGAGCTGCCAAGCCACCGACTGCTGGTCCGCGCCGGATACATTCGCCGGGTCGCCCCGGGCATCTACACCTGGCTGCCCCTCGGTCTGAAGGTGCTGCGCAACATCGAAAGCATCGTGCGCGAGGAGATGGACGCGATCGGCGCCCAGGAGCTGAGCTTTCCCGCGCTGCTTCCCAAGGAGCCCTTCGAGACGACCGGCCGCTGGACGGAGTACGGCGACAACATCTTCCGGCTCAAGGACCGCAAGGGCGCGGAGTACCTGCTCGGGCCCACGCACGAAGAGATGTTCACGCTGACCGTCAAGGACCTTTACGGCTCCTACAAGGACCTGCCCCTGTCGATCTACCAGATTCAGAACAAGTATCGCGACGAGGCACGTCCGCGCGCCGGTCTGCTTCGCGGTCGCGAGTTCATCATGAAGGACTCTTACTCGTTCGATGTGGATGACGAGGGCCTGCAAGCCTCCTATGACGCGCACCGCGGCGCCTACATCAAGATCTTCGACCGCCTCGGGTTCGACTACGTCATCGTCAAGGCAACGTCCGGTGCCATGGGGGGCTCGGCATCCGAGGAGTTCCTCGCGACGGCCGAGAACGGTGAGGACACGTACGTCCGCTGCACCTCTTGCGACTATGCGGCCAACGTCGAGGCGGTCCAGGTCCCGGTGCCACCGGCCATCTCGTATGACGGGGCGCCGGCCGCCCACGTCGAGGACACCCCCGACACTCCTACGATCGCAACGCTGGTCGACCATCTCAACGTCACGTTTCCACGCAGCGACAGGGAATGGCAGGCGGGGGACACCCTCAAGAACGTTCTCGTGATGGTCGTACACCCTGACGGTCGCCGCGAGCCGCTTGCGATCGGCGTCCCGGGTGACCGCGAGATCGACCTCAAGCGTCTGGGTGCCCAGGTCGAGCCGGCCGAGATCCAGGCCTTCGACGAAGCCGACTTTGTGGCCAACCCCGTGCTCGTCAAGGGCTACATCGGCCCCGCAGCGCTGGGCGAGAAGACTGAGTCCGGGATCAGGTTCCTGGTGGACCCGCGTGTTGTCGAGGGCACCCGCTGGGTGACCGGGGCCAACGCTGCGGGCCATCACGTCATCGACCTTGTGGCGGGACGTGACTTCACGTCCGACGGCATCATCGAGGCCGCAGAGGTGCGCGACGGTGACGAGTGTCCCAACTGCGGACAGAGGCTGGAGAGCGCCCGCGGGATCGAGATGGGCCACATCTTCCAGCTCGGACGCAAGTACGCAGAGGCGCTGGAGCTCAAGGTCCTCGATCGAAACGGCAAGCTGGTAACCGTGACCATGGGTTCCTATGGTGTGGGCGTCAGTCGAGCCGTTGCCGCTGTGGCCGAAGGCTGCCACGACGAGCTGGGCCTGGTCTGGCCTCGTGAGGTTGCGCCTGCGGACGTGCACCTGGTGGCGACCGGCAAGGACGAGAAGGTCTTCGCCAAGGCGACCGAGCTTGCCGATGCCCTTGCGGCACAGGGAGTCTCGGTGATCTACGACGACCGGGTCAAGGTCTCGCCCGGGGTGAAGTTCAAGGACGCAGAGCTGATCGGCGTGCCGACCATCGTCATCGTCGGCAAGGGCCTTGAGGCTGGCACGATCGAGATCAAGGATCGCGCGACCGGTGATCGAACCGAGGTTCCGGTCCCCCAGATCGTCGAGGCTGTCCTGTCCGAGGTGCGCGGCACAGCAAGCTGATGGGCCAGTCGGTGCCCCACGTTCGGGCAGTCATCTTCGACTGGGGTGGCACGCTGACGCCATGGCACACCATTGACCTCGTCGAGCAGTGGGCGGTCTACTCGCGAGCCATTCATGGCGAGGACGAGCGGGCCGGCGCTGCTCTGGCGGCCCGCATCCTCGCGGCCGAGGAAGCCGCCTGGCAGCGGGCGCGCACCACGCACGGCAGTGCCCAGCTGGATCAGCTGCTGCGTGAGGTGGGGCTGGACCCGGCTCATCCCTCACAGGCGGCCGCCCTTGCTGCCTACCGGCGCTTCTGGGAGCCGCACACGGCTACCGACGTCCAGGTGCGCTCCCTCTGGGAGGGGTTGCGCGAGAGAGGAATTCGCGTCGGCGTCCTGTCGAACACCATCTGGTCGCGGGACTATCACCGCGGGATCTTCGAACGCGACGGAGTCCTGGACCTGATCGACGCCGACCTCTACTCCAGCGAGATGACCTGGGCCAAGCCCCACCCGCAGGCATTCCGCGACGCAGCCGCAGCTCTCGACGTGGATCCGGGCGAGTCGGTCTATGTGGGGGACCGACCCTTCGAGGATGTTCACGGCAGCCAGCGCGCAGGGATGCGCGCCATCTGGATCCCTCACTCCGAGATCCCACTGACACAACAGGTTTCGGTCGACGTCGTGCCCGATGGCGTGGCCCACGAGCTGATCGACATCCTGAGCATCGTGGACCGTTGGCGCTCCTCGTGAGCGACCCCACGACCACGACACTCCTGCTCCTGTGCCTTGCCGCGCTCTGCGCCGGATGGGTCGACGCCGTGGTCGGTGGTGGCGGGCTGATCCAGCTCCCGGCACTTCTGCTCGGCTTTCCACAGGCGGCTCCGATCCAGATTCTGGCGACCAACAAGCTCGCCTCGATCTGTGGCACGTCAGTGAGCGCAGTGACCTACTACCGTCGCGTCAAGCCGGACCCAAGGACCGTGGTTCCCTTGGCGCTGCTGGCATTTTGCGGCTCCCTGATCGGCGCCGTCCTCGCCACGCACATCCCCAAGGCGGCTTTCGACCCGATCATCCTCGTCGTGCTGATCGCTGTCGGGGCCTACACGCTGTTCCACCCAGGGCTTGGCCGTGAGACGAGCTTGCGCTTCTCCGGTCGTCGTCACCTGCTGGCCGCCACAGGCGTCGGCCTGCTGATCGGTATCTACGACGGCGCGCTCGGGCCAGGCACGGGCTCGTTCTTCGTGTTCGCCCTCGTCGGCCTGATGGGCTACGCCTTTCTGGGGGCCAGCGCGAAAGCGAAGATCGCCAACTTCGCCACCAACCTGGCGGCCCTGGCCATCTTCGTCCCGGCCGGGGCGGTGATGTGGAAGGTCGGCCTGCTCATGGGCCTGGCCAACCTGACCGGGGGGTACGTCGGCGCCCGCACCGCCATGGCCTGGGGCACGGGGTTCGTCCGCATCGTGTTCGTCCTGGTAGTCGGTGGGTTCATCATCAAGATCGGTCTCGACGTGATCGCCCAGATGACTTGAGGACAAGGCGAAGGATGATGGCTGTCTGGACAACCACCATCCTTCACCTTGATCGCCAGGACCGGTCAGCCCTGGCTCGCCAGCGCCGCAGCAAGATCCTCCGGGGTCGTGACCGGGAGGTCACAGACGAAGCCGCGACACACGTAGGCCGCGGCGGCGCCGTCGACCAGCGGCCGGCTGGCCAGCAGCGGAACCCCGAGCTCGTCAGGCGATCCGTGCGCGACGACCAGCCCGGGGGAGGTGCTGGCCCGCGCGACACGCATCATCTCCTGGGCCTGTGTCCCGTCGCCCACGACCGCCACCTGTTGTGGGCCGGCCGCCATGGCCTCGGCCACGGCCAGCGTCCAGCCTGCGAAACGCGGGTCCTGAGCAGCGAGTCCCGCGGCGGCGGCCACTGCTGCGTCGGCCGCCTCCCGATGTCGCATTGACCCGGTGAGCGCCGAGTACGTCAGCAGGGCTCCGGCGAGGGCGGCCTGGCCGGACGGCTCAGCGTTGTCAGCTGCACTGCGCGGTCTGGTGAACAGCCGCTCGGCATCATCTGCGGTGTCGAAGAACCCGCCCTGGCCGTCGGTGAAGTGAGTGAGTGCGGTGTCGAGCAGCTCGCCGGCCGCCTCCAGCCATCTGAGTGACCCGGTGGCCTGGTGCAGAGCAAGCAGGCCCTCGGCGAGGTTGCCGTAGTCGTCTGCGACTCCGGCCGCGGACCCGACCACCCCCTGACGCGACGCCCTGCGAAGCCTTCCGCCGACCAGGTGGGTCTCGACGAGGAGCCGTGCGCATCCCAGGGCAGCGTCGAGGTAGGCCGGTTCCTCGAGCTGAAGCCCGGCCTCGCAAAGGGCCGCGATGGCCAGACCGTTCCAGCTGGTGACCACCTTGTCGTCCCTTGCAGGCTGGGGCCGACCGTCTCGAGAAGCGAGCAACCGCTCTCGGACACCGTCCCACCAACGCGGGTCCTCCGGTTCCGCCCGCAGCTGCAGGGTCGACATACCGTGTTCGAAGGTCCCCGAGCTGGTGACCTCCAGCAGCGACGCAGCGCGCCGGCCGTCATCCTCACCCAGCACATCGACAAGCTGCTGGGGAGTCCAGGCATACGTAAGACCCTCAACCCCCTCAGCATCCGCGTCCAGGGCCGAGGCGAAACCACCTTCGGTGGTGCTGAGGTCGCGCAGGAGGAAGTCCGCGGTCTGCCGGCAGACGCGTGCGGCGAGAGGCGAAGCCGTGGCGCGCCACAGATGGAGGGAGACACGCAACAGCTGGGCGTTGTCGTAGAGCATCTTCTCGAAGTGGGGCACGACCCAGCCGGCGTCCACCGAGTAGCGCGCAAAGCCACCGGCGAGCTGGTCGTACATCCCCCCGCGCGCCATCGACTCACAGGTGCCCGTGGCCATCTGCAGGGCACGGTCCGAGCCGGTGCGTGCCCAGTGGCGAAGCAGGAACTCGAGGACCATCGATGGCGGGAACTTCGGCGCCCCTCCGAAACCACCGTTCTGCCAGTCGTATCCGCCGGACAGCTGCTGCTCGGCCTGCCCCAGCTCGATGGTTCCCAGGGGCGCGCTGGCTCCGGCTGTGTTCGCGTTGCTCAGGACCTCGGCGATGTGCAAGCCACTCGCCAGAACTTCTTCACGGCGACTCGTCCATGCTTCGGAGACCGCCGACAGCAGCTGGAGGAACGAGGGTTTCGGAAGGTACGTGCCGCAGAAGAAGGGCTCCCCAGCGGGGGTGAGAACGCAGGTCATCGGCCAGCCGCCGCGTCCGGTCATGGCTGTGGTCGCCGACATGTAGATCGCGTCGATGTCGGGACGTTCCTCACGGTCCACCTTGATGGCGACGAAGCTGGCGTTGAGCGCCGCGGCCACCTCGTCGTCCTCGAACGACTCGTGCGCCATCACGTGGCACCAGTGACACGCTGCATACCCGACGGACAAGAGTATGGGTTTGCTGAGACGCTCCGCCTCAGCGAGAGCTTCCGGTCCCCACTGCCACCAGTCGACCGGGTTGTCCTTGTGCTGCAAGAGATACGGGCTCGTGGAGTCCTTGAGTCGGTTCGCCATCAGGGTCACCCTTCCTCACCGGACACAGTGATGTCGAGTGCTGACACAGCTGCGCAGGACGCTGGCGAGGCGCCACCTCCCCACTTGACGGCCTACTAAACACGCGTTTAGTCTACTGAACATGAGTTCAACCATCGACGACGGCGATCTCACCGCCCGCGCGACCATCCGGAACGCCGCGTTGAGGCTCTTCGCGGACCGTGGCCCCGACGCGGTGACCGTTCGCGAGATCGCGACCCAGGCCGGTGTCTCGCCGGCGCTCGTGCTCCACCACTTCGGGAGCAAGGACGGCCTGCGCGCCGAGGTCGACGCGTTCGCTGCGCGGGCGTTCGACGGGATCTTCGAGGCCATACCGGTCGAGGACCTTGCCGAGATGCTCGCCGGCGGGTCTGCGAGCAGCTCGCCCGCCGAGGCCTTCGCCAGGGGCTTCCCGCCTGGCTCGCCGCTGCCGGCCTACCTGCGCCGGCTGCTGCTGACGAACGACCCGACGGGAGCCGCGCTGTTCGGACGGTGGTATGCCGCCACCCGTCGCCTCCTCGATGCGATGGTCGAGATGGGCGTCGCCCGGCCGAGCCAGGACCCCGACATCCGGGCGGCCTTCTTCCTGGTGAACGACCTCGCACTCATCCTCCTGCGAAACCCGATCGCCACGGCGATCGGCGTCGACCCGCTGACCCCTGAGGGGATCGACCGGTGGGCCCGGGAGGCCACCAGCGTCTACGCCGAGGGCGCGTTCAGCGCCCCGCGGAAGGAGTAGCACCCATGAGCACGGCCCAACCTGTCATCCGCACCGAGGGGCTTATCAAGACCTTCGGCTCGGTCCGCGCCCTCGACGGGCTCGACCTCGAGGTGGCCCCCGGAGAGGTCCACGGCTTCCTCGGCCCCAACGGAGCCGGCAAGTCGACGGCGATCAGGGTCGTCCTCGGACTCATCCGCGCCAGCGGCGGCCACGTCGAGCTCTTCGGCGGTGACCCGTGGCGCCAGGCCGCGAAGCTGCACGAACGGCTCGCCTATGTCGCCGGTGACGTCGCTCTCTGGCCGGGGCTCACCGGCGGCCAGTGCCTCGACGTCCTCGGAGCAACCCAGGGCGGGCTCGACGAGGCCCGCCGCGCAGCCCTCATCGACCAGTTCGACCTCGACCCCACCAAGCGGGTCCGCGACTACTCGAAGGGCAACCGGCAGAAGGTCGCCCTCATCGCCGCCCTGGCCGCGGACGCCGACCTGCTCGTGCTCGACGAGCCCACCTCCGGCCTGGACCCGCTCATGGAACAGGCCTTCCAGGAGGTCGTCCGCGAGCGACGCGAGACGGGCTGCACGGTCCTGCTCTCGAGCCACATCCTCGGCGAGGTCGAGGCCCTCGCTGACCGGGTGAGCATCATCCGCCGGGGCCGCACCGTGACGACCGGTTCCCTCGCCGAGCTACGACGGCATACCCGAACCCACGTCCATGCGGTCACCGCCGAGGAGCCCGCTGGCCTCGCCGGCGCGTCGGGCGTCGTGGACTACCTCTCCAGGCCGCTCGACGGCCATGTCGACAGCCGGTTCACCATCGACGCCGATCACCTAGACGCGGCCGTCGGTCTGCTGCACGCCGCACTGATCCACACCCTCACCGTCACCCCGCCGAGCCTGGACTCACTCTTCCTGCGCACCTATGACGGGAAAGCCGTGGCCCTCGACGCCACCGAGCTGGGCGAGCCGGAGGAGGCGCGCCGATGAGGGCGACCGGCCTTCGGGCCATGCTCGGTGTCCAGTGGCGGACGCACCGCCGCGGCACCCTCGTCTGGATGTTCGCGCTCATCGCCAGCATGGTCGGAACGGCGGCGGCAGTTGCCGGTGTCTACACCACCCCCGAGAAGATCCACACCTACGCCCAGGCCGTCTCCGCCGGTAACGCGCTCGTCGCGATCAACGGCAGGGTCGAGGGCATCGACAGTCTCGGCGGGGTCATCCAGGACGAGTTCGGCTTCCTCGCCGCCTTCCTCCTCCCGTTGCTCGGGATCAGCCTTCTCGCGAAGGTCACCCGGCGCGAGGAGGAGGCCGGGCGGCTCGAGGCGGTCCTCGGGGGTCGGGTCGCGCGCCACGTCCCGGTGCTGGCCGGGATCATCTCCGCCTCCGCCGCCATCGTCGTCACCGCCATCGCGTTCGCCCTCGGGCTCATCGCCTCCGGCGTACCGGCCACCCGAGCGGTCCTCTATGCCGCCTCCCTCGGCGCCCTCGCCTTCGTCTTCGCCGGGCTCGCGGCGCTGCTCGCCCAGGTCACCCTGCACTCCCGGGGCGTCTACGTGTGGAGCCTGCTCATCCTCGCCGCGGCCTACCTGCTGCGGGGCGTCGGCGACGTGACCAAGACATGGGTCACCTGGCTCTCACCGCTCGGCTGGGCCGAGAAGGCCGCGCCGTTCGGGGCGATGCGGTGGTGGACCCTCCTCGTCCCTCTCGCCGTGGGCGGGCTGCTCGCCGCGCTCGCCGTCCTGGTCGCCGGACGCCGCGACCTCGGCAGCTCCCTGGTCCGCGGGGGTGCGGGATCGCCGAGGGCAACGACCTGGCTGCGCAGCCCGATCGGGCTGGCGACAGCCATCCACCGCCCGGCGGTCCTCGGCTGGCTCGCCGGTGCCCTGGTCATCGCGGGCATGATGGGCGTGCTCGCGAAGCAGTTCGTCGACGCAGTCGCCGGCAACCCGGCCATGGCCGAGGCCATGGGGATGTCGGGAGCGCAACCCGAGGACGGGTTTCTCGCCGTCACCCAGCTCTATATCGCCATCATCGCCATGGGGTATTCCGTCCAGGCCGTCGGCAGCCTGCGCGGCGAGGAGACCGCCGGACGTCTCGAGCCCCGGCTGTCCGGCACCCTGTCCCGCATGCGCTGGCTCGGCGCCCACGGGCTCGTCATCGTCGCCGGCCTGGTCGTCATCGTC
>JBDTOA010000066.1:0-9437 GCA_039933475.1 Dermatophilaceae bacterium | reverse complement strand
CTGGATCGCGACCTCTTCGAGATCTTTGCCGCAGCCGACCCCACAGGTCTGGACGACGCGGCTGCGCGGGTGCTGCGCCTGACCCTGCGCGACTTCCGCCGGGCCGGGGTCGACCAGGACGCGCCGACACGAGAGCGGCTCCGAGAGCTCGCCGACCGTGAGCTTGTCCTTGACCAGGAGTTCGGCAAGAACATCCGCGACGACGTCCGCAGCATCTCCGTGACCCCGGACCAGCTTGCCGGCCTGCCGCAGGACTACATCGCCGCCCACCCGCTCGACCCGGCCGGCCGCGCCACCATCACCACCGACTATCCCGATGTCATCCCGTTCATGACCTTCGCCCTGGATGGCGGGGCCCGCCGTGCCCTCGTCGTGGAGTTCCTCAACCGGGCCTGGCCGGTCAACGACCGGGTGCTGCATGAGCTCCTTGACGCCAGGGCCGAACACGCAAAGATCCTCGGCTTCGCGTCGTGGGCCGACTTCGACGCAGAGGTGAAGATGATCGGCCACGGCGCCGCCATCGGGGACTTCGTCGACCAGATCGCAACAGCCGCAGAGGAGTCCGGCCGCCGGGAGCTCGCGGTGCTCCTGGAGAGGCTGCGCGCTGATCGTCCCGGCGCAGAGGTGATGGACCGGGCCGACTCGGCCTTCTACAAGGAGGTCGTGCGTCGTGAGCGCTTCGACGTCGACGCCCAGCAGGTGCGCCGGTACTTCGACTTCGCCAAGGTTCGCCAGGGACTGCTCGACGTCACCGGCAGGATCTTCGGCCTGAGCTACACGCCGGTGCGGGATGCCCCGAAGTGGCACGAGGACGTTGCCGTCTACGAGGTCCAGCTCGACGGGGCGCCGCTGGGGCGCATCTACCTCGACCTGCACCCGCGGGAGGGCAAGTACAAGCACGCCGCACAGTTCGACCTGGTGGAAGGCATCCTCGGGCGGCAGCTGCCCGAGGGGGTGCTGGTGTGCAACTTCGGACGAGGGCTGATCGAGCACTCCGACGTCGTGACGCTCTTCCACGAGTTCGGGCACCTGGTCCACCACCTGCTCGCCGGGCGTCATGAGTGGTCGAGGTTCTCCGGGGTTGCGACCGAGATGGACTTCGTCGAGGCTCCGTCCCAGCTTCTGGAGGAGTGGGCCTGGGACGCGGACGTACTGCGGACCTTCGCCACTGATGATGCGGGCGAGCCCATCCCCGAAGTGCTCGTCGCCAGGATGCGTGCCGGCGAGGACTTCGGAAAGGGCTGCTTCACCCGGACCCAGATCTTCTACGCTGCCTCGTCCTACCGACTGCACCAGGGGCCGGTCGAGGACATCACGGGCTTCGTCACGCAGATCCAGTCTGCCTACGACCTCTTCTCACCGGTCGAGGGAACGCACTTCCACGCCTCGTTCGGTCACCTGGGCGGCTACTCGTCGGCCTACTACACCTACATGTGGAGCCTGGTCATCGCCAAGGACCTGTTCTCCGCGTTCGACCGCGGCGACCTGTTCGCGCCCGTGACGGCCCGGCGTTATCGCGACACGATTCTGGCCGCTGGCGGGAGTGGGGACGCGGCTGAGCTCGTCGCCGACTTCCTCGGGCGCCCTTACAGCTTCGATGCTTTCAGCGCGTGGCTTCAGGAAGCCCGTTACGACTCGGCGGGATAGCGAACACCCAGGTCGGCGCGTGCCTGGTCGATCAGCTCGAGGGCGGCGATCGTGTCTGCGTGCGGGGCCAGCGGACTCTCCAGCAGCCCTTCGCGCACGCAGCGCTCGACCTCCCGGATCTGAGGGCCGTATGTCGTGCCCTCACCTTCAACTGTGTACTCACCCTCGTCCGTGGTGACCACGAGTCGCTCCGGGTTGAGAAACCATGGCTCGGCCGATATCGAGCCGGTGGTTCCTGCCACCGTGGCACGACCGGGCGTCCACGCCGTCGTGGCAGCGCGAAGCTGGGCGATCGCCCCGGACCGGTACCCCCACTGCAGCGCGACCACGGCATCGGAACCGGTGGGGGACAGCGTGCCGAGCACCTGCTGGAAGTCCGGGTGACCAAGGAACAGCCAGGCGAAGTGGATCGGGTAGATGCCGAGGTCAAGCAGGGCGCCGCCCCCGTTGGAGAGGTCGTACAGGCGATGTGACGGGTCGAACGCGACCTCGATGGAGAAGTCAGCGTGCACCGCGACCACGTTGCCGATGGCGCCCTCAGCCACGAGCTGCCTGGCCTTGAGGATGAGCGGGTTCGCGCGCATCCACACCGCTTCCATCGCGAAGACGCCGGTCCGCCGGGCGGCCGTCAGCACCTCGCGTGCGTGGGCAGCGTTGAGGGCCAAGGGCTTTTCGATCAGAACGTGCTTGCCTGCCTCGATCGCCATCAGTGCTTGTTCGCGATGAAAAGGGTGGGTGGTGGCGACGTAGACGATGTCGACGTCGGGGTCCTGGACGAGCGACCGGTAGTCGTCGTGACGTCGGGTCGCCCCGAAGCGCTCAGCGAAGGCGGCCGACCGCTCCGGGTCGCGTGATGCGACGGCATACAGGGTGTTGTTGCCGTGACCAAGGTCAGCGGCCATCGAGGCGGCGATGCCCCCGGCGCCGAGGAACCCCCACCGGACGGGACGGTCGACTGTGATGTGGGACACATCTGGAGCCTATTGTCGGCCCGGACGCGTGGGAACCCGTGCTTGCCACTCACCGAAGCGACGCCCTGGACTACGCGAACTGGGCAAAGGTAACTAGTCATTCCCGTTGACCTGCCCCGATGCGAGATGAGACTCTGGAAGAGCCCCAGGACGGTTGGAGCCAGGGGAGTTCGCAAGGTGTTGTCCATCGCCCTTCGCACGCGCGAAGGAACCCGTCGGAGTTGGTATGGCCAAGGCAATTTTGGGGCAGCGCGTCTATCGGGACGATCGTCTGGTCCTGGAGGCAGCTCGACTGAGGTCGCGGGTTCGCGATCTTGAGGCTTTGATCGCAGCCCTGCAGAGCGACAACGAGATGCTGCGCGAAGGTACACACGCGAGGGTAGGGGCTGTTCGCGAATCCGTTCACTGAGCAGCTTCACTGAGCAGCACGGGTCATCTGCCCACGCTTGGCGCTTCTCGCCGCTACAGTGATGCCCGTTCATCGCCGGCCTAGAGGAGCTCATCGCTCGTGTACGTCAAGAGCCTGACCCTGCGTGGCTTCAAGTCGTTTGCGTCAGCAACTTCGCTTCGCCTAGAGCCAGGTATCACCTGCATCGTGGGACCGAACGGTTCCGGTAAGTCGAACGTCGTCGATGCCCTCGCATGGGTCATGGGCGAGCAGGGTGCCAAGAGCCTGCGCGGCGGCAAGATGGAGGACGTCATCTTTGCCGGCACCGCGGCGCGCGCGCCGCTGGGCCGCGCCGAGGTCTCCCTGACCATCGACAACTCGGATGGTGCCCTGCCGATCGACTACACCGAGGTCACCATCTCGCGGACGATGTTTCGCAACGGCGGCTCCGAGTACGCGATCAACGGCACCGGTTGCCGGTTGCTGGACATCCAGGAGCTTCTGGCCGACTCCGGCATCGGGCGTGAGATGCACGTCATCGTCGGGCAGGGACAGCTCGACGCGGTTCTGCGGGCCACTCCTGAGGAGCGGCGTGGCTTCATCGAGGAGGCCGCAGGGGTCCTTAAGCACCGCAAGCGCAAGGAACGTGCTCTGCGCAAGATGGAGGCGATGGAAGCCAACCTCACCCGGGTCAAGGACCTGAACGGCGAGATCCGCCGCCAGCTTGGCCCCCTGGGGCGACAGGCCGAGGCTGCCCGAAAGGCAGCGACGATCCAGGCCAGCGCCCGCGACGCCCGCCTTCGACTGCTCGCCGACGACCTGACCCAGCTGACCTCCACCCTCGAGCAGGAGGTCGCCGACGAGACTGCCGTGATCGCCCGTCGCGCCGAGGTTGAGGCAGCCCTGGCCGGCGTTCGCTCGCGACTGGCCGCCCTCGAGGTCGATGCGCAGGACGCGGCGCCACTGGTAGCCCGGGCGCAGGAACGATGGTTCGCACTGTCCTCACTTCGCGAGCGCCTTGTCGCCACCGGGTCGCTGGCCGCCGAGCGGGTTCGGCTGCTCTCGGAGGACGAGGAGGAGACCGCCCTCACCCGTGATCCCGAGCTGCTGCGTTCGCAGGCGGCCTCTGTCCGGCTTCAGGAGCACTCGCTGATGGCCGAGACGACCCAGGCCAGGGAGGCGCTGGATACATCGGTCGCCGAACGAGCCCGGATCGAGATGGCCTTGGCCGCAGAGACAACTCGTCTGGCGCAGCTGGTCCGCGCGGCCTCGGATCGTCGCGAGGGGTTGGCCAGGCTGGCTGGCCAGGTGGGCGCCCGGAGCAGCCGGATCGAGGCCGGTGAGGCCGAGATCGGCCGGCTGCAGCAGGCCGTCCAGCAGAGCAGGGCCCGCGCCACAGTTGCCGAGAAGGAGTTCGCTGACCTGGATGCTTCGGTCGCCCTTGACGAAGAGGGCGAGCAAGGTCTGGACAAGGTCTATGAGCAGGCTGCGGCAGCAGTGGATCTGGCGGAGTCGGAGGTACTGAGGTGGCGTGAGGAAGAGCGCCTCGCGGATCGTGACCGCTCGAGTGCCGGCGCTCGCCTTGATGCTCTCGAGCTCAATCTCAGACGCAAGGACGGAGCTGCCGCCCTGCTTGCCGCGGGCGAGAAGTCGCACGGACTCATCGGGTCGGTCGCGGCCCTGCTGCAGGTCACACCCGGACACGAGGCAGGCGTTGCCGCCGCGCTGGGATGGGCGGCCGATGCCGTGGCCGTCGACTCCGTCGATGCGGCCCAGCACGCGGTCACAACCTTGCGCCAGCAGGACGCCGGCAGGGCGGGCCTTCTCGTGGCCTCGACTGCGGCCACTGTTCGGGTCGGCACCTGGCCGAAGCTCAGCGGCGGCGCCGTGTGGGCCCGTGATGTGGTCAGCTGCCCGGAAAAAGTACGACCAGCCATTGAGCAGCTTCTAGAGCTGGTTGCCCTGGCCCCGGATGCATCCGTCGCCGCGGACCTGGTCAGTCAGGGTCAGGGCGTCACAGCTGTCACCCCTGACGGCGATGTCTACGCCCCTGGGTACGTACGCGGTGGCAGCGCATCGGTGCCCAGCCTGATCGAGACCCAGGCCGCGGTCGACGAGACCCGGGACACGGTCAGGGACGCCGTCCGCCGCGGCGAGCAGGCCAAGGCTGCCTTGGTCAGCGCTGCCGAAAAGGTGGTGGCGGTCAACGGCGTCATGTCAGCCGCCCTTGAGCGCCTGCACGAGTCTGATGCCAAGATGGCTGCGGTCGCCGAGCGCCTGGGACAGCTGGCCGGCTCACTACGCGCCGCACGAGCCGAGTCTGAGCGCATCGAGCGGGCCATCGCCGAGGCAGAGACTGCCCTCAGCAGCGACCGCGCCGATCATCTCGGGCTCAGCCAGCGACTCGAGGCCGCGAGCGCCGACCCTGGCGAACAGGACCCGTCGCGTGACGAACACGACCGACTTGAGCTCGCTGCCGCCGCGGCCCGCGCCACGGAGACCGAGCTGCGACTTACCCTGCGCACCCGTGAGGAGCGGGCGCGCGCCCTCCGTGGTCGCGCCGAGTCGCTGGAGGCGGCCGCCAGCGCTGAGGTTGCAGCCATGGAGCGGGCAGCAGCCCGCCGCGAACGCCGGAGCCAGGAGGCCACCGTGGCGGGCGCAGTCCGCAGCGGTGCGCAGTACGCGGTGCAGGGCGTGGCCCGTTCTCTTGACCAGGCAACGGCCGAAAGGGCTGCAGCCGAACACGGCCGCACCGAGCGCGACGCTGCGCTGACCAGCGTTCGGCGTGACATCGGGGTACTGGGCGACGAGCTGCGTGACCTGACCGACTCGGTCCACCGCGATGAGGTCGCACGCACCCAGCAGCGGCTGCGCATCGAGGCCTTGCAGACCAAGGCGATCGAGGAGCTGGGAGTCGACCCCGAGGTCCTGGTCGAGGACTTCGGACCCCATCAGCTGGTCCCGGTGATCCCTGACCCCGACGACCCGGTTGCCCCCTCTGTTGACGACTCTGCTGACGAGTCGGAGGCATCTGATGGCCCCGCCGGCGCCCCTTACGTACGCGAGGTCCAGGAGAAGCGGCTGCGGTCGGCCGAGCGCAAGCTCTCGAGCATCGGCCGGGTCAACCCCCTGGCGCTCGAGGAGTATTCGGCCCTTGAGGAGCGCCACAAGTTCCTGACCGAGCAGCTCGAGGACCTCAAGAGCTCCAAGCGCGATCTGATGGAGATCGTTCGGGAGGTCGACGAGCGCGTCGAGAAGGTCTTCACCGAGGCGTACCACGACACCGCCGCCCAGTTTGAGGGTGTCTTCAGCCGGTTGTTCCCCGGAGGGGAGGGCCGACTGGTTCTTACCGACCCCGACAACATGCTGACCACCGGTATCGAGGTCGAGGCTCGACCACCGGGCAAGAAGATCAAGCGCCTCTCCCTGCTCTCCGGCGGCGAGCGCGCACTGGTGGCGGTGGCCCTGCTCGTCAGCATCTTCAAGGCGCGGCCGAGCCCCTTCTACATCATGGACGAGGTCGAGTCCTCCCTGGATGACGCCAACCTTGGCCGCCTGATCATGCTGCTCGAGGAGCTGCGCGCGTCCAGCCAGCTGATCGTCATCACCCACCAGAAGCGCACGATGGAGATCGCCGACGCGTTGTATGGGGTCACGATGCGAGGCGACGGGGTGACCACCGTCGTATCCCAGCGGATCCGGGATGTGCAGATCGCCTGAAAGCGGACAGCTAGACATGGGGACTGCGCCGTGATCTGTCTCAAGGCGGGGATACAGATTCGCCTTGGGGACGATCAGGGGGCACCCTTGTCAGATGGTGGTCCTGATAGTCGGCATGCTGCTTAGTCTTCTCCTGGCGGTCGCGGTGGTGGGTCTGGTGGCAATTCCTGCGCGCCGCGAAGGGCGGGGCCTGCTCACGCCCAAGGGCGAGGCGGTCGTGTCCCGGGTGCGTGAACGAACCGGGTCGGCCGTGGACGCAGCCCGCGAGAAGGTGGCCGACGTCACCTCACCCAAGGAGGACTGAGACGGCCCCCAGGGCGCCGCATCTTTTGGGGGAGGCGTCTCGCATCTGGGAGGATCACCAACTGTGACCCAGTTCCAGGTAGTCCTCGCCGTTGTGGCACTGATCGCCCTCGCAGGGATCGCCCTGCTGGTCGGCCTGGTCCGCGGCCGAAGTCACGGTGGCAGGACCAAGACCCCTCCTCCGCAGCAGCCTTCAGCGGCGGGCCACGGGCCTGAGTCCGGGGGAGAGGACGGCGTCGCCGGTCTCGCCGGTGGCCCCGTCGTCGACACGCTCGAGCCAGAGGTCATCGAGGTACCTGCTCGGGCGCCATCGATCGAACATCCGGAGTCGGCCACCGGCCGCCTGCAACGGCTGAGGGCCAGGCTGGTCCGCTCCAACACCGCGCTGGGCAAAGGGTTGTTGTCCCTTTTGTCGGGCGCAGGGCTGGACGAGCAGGCCTGGGAAGACGTGGAGGACACGCTGCTCAGCTCGGATCTGGGTGTCGAGGCGACGACCGAGCTCGTGGCCTCGTTGCGCACCCGCGTCACCGTCGAGGGGACACGCGACGAAGAGACGGTCCGCGGCTGGCTTCGTGAGGACCTGCTGAGGCTGGTGGACCCCTCGCTCGACCGCTCGATCATCTCTTCGCGGGTCGATGGCCGTCCGGCCGTGGTGATGGTGGTCGGGGTCAACGGGACCGGCAAGACCACCACTGTTGGCAAGCTCGCGCGGGTCCTGGTGGCCGAGGACAAGGACGTCGTGCTCGGCGCTGCGGACACCTTCCGTGCTGCAGCGGCCGACCAGCTGCAGACCTGGGGCGAACGCGTGGGTGTGCCCACGGTCCGCTCCGACCGCGAGGGTGCAGACCCTGCTGCTGTGGCGTTCGACGCAGTCAAGGCGGCCATCGAGATGGAGGCCGACGTGGTTCTGATCGACACCGCGGGCCGGCTGCACAACAAGGTCGGGCTCATGGACGAGCTCCGCAAGGTCAAACGTGTCGTGGAGAAGCAGAGCCCCATCGACGAGGTGCTCCTGGTCCTCGACGCCACGACGGGGCAGAACGGTCTGCGTCAGGCCGAGGTGTTCGGCGAGGTCGTCAACGTCACCGGCATCGTCCTGACCAAGCTCGACGGAACGGCAAAGGGCGGGATCGTCGTGGCCGTTCAGCGCAAGCTGGGCGTTCCCGTCAAGCTGGTGGGTCTGGGCGAGGGTCCCGACGACATGGCGCCTTTCGACCCCGAGGCCTTCGTCGACGCGCTCATCTCCTGAGGGCCCAATCTGCGATCAGCCCGGCCCGCGGGCCTCGTGAGGGTGCTCGAGCGCCCACCTGATGACGCTGGTTGCTGCTCCGCCAACGGGCAGGAGGATCGCCTTCTCGGCCAAGGGCAGGTAGGGGAGCCCCAGGTGCTCCCGCGCCCATGGCGGGAGCAGGGCGACGGCGGCGCCTGCCAGCGCCCCGTAGCCCGGTCGGGCGCTCCAGGGCAGCGGCGGGTGAAGCAGCAGGAACCGCGCCGCGTCCTTTGCTGCCGGTGTGCCCTCAAGCTCGGGTCGGTAGGAGGTTATTGCCGCATCGAGCTCAGCCACGGTCGTGGGTGGGTCCGTGATGCCCAGCCTGGAGGCCACGACACACAGCTGAGCGACGTACGCGTCGGCCTGGGCAGGTGTGAGCGGAGTGGCCGCATAGCGCTGGTGGGCCTGCAGGAAGCTGTCAGCCTCGGCGATGTGGACCCACTTCAGCAGCCGTGGGTCGGTGGCGGCGTAGGAACGCCCATCCGGCGCCTTGCCGCGAACGCCCTCATGGATGGAGCGGACCCTCGCGATCAGCGACTCGGCATCGCCGATCGTCCCGAAGGTGGTCGTGGCAAGGAAGTTGCTCGTGCGCTGAAGCCGGCCCCAGGGATCGCTCTTGTAGCCAGAGTGCCCGGCGACCCCTGCCATCGCCAGCGGGTGCAGCGACTGCAGCAGCAGCGCGCGAATGCCCGCCACGAACATGGCCGCGTCGCTGTGCACCCGCCAGATCGCATCGGTCTCGGTGAACCAGCGCTTGCCCGGCTTTCCCCAGATGGCCTGCGCCCTGGCCGCGTTGTCCTCGCCTGCGACCCGGTCGCGGAGCGCGATGGCGACACTGCGCCGTAGCCGGTCCTGCAACGTCATCCAAACATTATGCCTAACAAGATGCCCGCCCTCGCGTTACCTGATGCTTACTCTGGCGAGGTTTTGCTAACACGGCTGTAACACAACACGGCACGAACCGAAACCGTTGAACTCCATGCTCTCCCCATGACAATTGACACCGGCGACACCGCCTGGATCCTTGTAAGCGCCGCTCTGGTGCTCCTGATGACGCCGGGCGTAGCCCTTTTCTACGGCGGCATGGTCAGGGCCAAGAGCGTCCTGAACATGATGATGATGAGCTTCGGGGCGATGG
>JBDTOA010000065.1:0-9453 GCA_039933475.1 Dermatophilaceae bacterium | reverse complement strand
GGGCTGATCTTCACCAAGCACGACCGTGCTGGCGTGGCCGTGCTCTCGTCACGCCTGGGCCTGGCCAGAGAGGCCCTCGAGGTGGTCGACGACCTCGACTTCTGGGATCTCGTCGTCAGCAGGGCAACCAGCGGGCAGCGGGTGGACTACCTGATCTGTGACGAGGCCCAGTTCTACACCCCCCAGCAGGTCGAGCAGCTCGCCCGTCTCGTGGACGAGATGTCCATCGACGTGTACGGCTTCGGAATCACCGCTGACTTCAGGACCGAGCTGTTCCCGGGGTCGCGCCGGATGATCGAGCTGGCCGATCGGGTCCAGTCGCTACAGGTAGAGGCCTTGTGCTGGTGTGGTCATCGCGCGACCCAGAACGCCCGGGTCATCGACGGGGAGATGGTTCTGGAGGGAGAGCAGGTGGCAGTGGGGGACATCAGTCCCGGCGACGTCACGGTCGTGGAGTACGAGGTCCTGTGCCGGCGTCACTACATGCGCCGGATGACCTCACAGGTGGCACAGGCCGTGGCCATCTCACCTGAGGTGCTGCCCTTCGAGGCTCACGTCCCCTGACCGGCGCACCCTGCCCTTTGCCACAGCTGGGATGCCGGGTGCTGACCTGTCAGGTGTCAGGGATGGTGTCAGGGGTCAGGTCAGGATGACGAACGGTCAGTGTCAGGCCGCGAGCCAAACATGATGTCGCCCCAGGCCGGGACGCTTGGCCGGCCGGTCTTGCGCTGCCCCTTCCGGGGCGCCCGATGCTTCGCCTCGTCGCCGGCGCCGACATCATCGACGCTCTGCTTATGGGCGGACTCTCGAACCGCTGGTTCCACGAACGGGCGGTGAGCCGCGGCCTCGACGAGGTACGCGGCAGCGGCAGGCTCCGGGCGACCATCAGCTCCGGCTGGGTCAGGGTCCGCATGTGCGCCGGGGGGAGGGGACATCGACGCGGGGTCGTACGACAGGTCCTCAAGGGGTAGAGCCTGGTCGGGGACGTGGTCGCCGGCTCCGGGCACGTTCGTCGGGGCCTTCGTCGAGCCCCGGCGCCCACCGGACCTGCGCCGGCCGCGCGCGGTGCTGCGCTCACGCATCGCCGACATCAGGTCAAGAGGCTCGTCGTGGGCCCCGGCCCTGGGAGGCGTTCCGATGCCACCTTCGGCCTCGACGTCGTAGAGCTTCGTGGCACGTCCGGTGGGCGATGACAGGTGGGGTGCCGGGATCGGCCCCTCAGGGAGCTGCTCCGCCTCGCTGAGCCAGCGGGCTTCGTCGTCGACGGCAGAGACCGTACGGTCGGCAGGGTCGAAGCTCCACGACGCCTGACGCTGGCGCCCACCGGCCGCGAAGGTCAGAACGACGGTCCATGGGCCCTCCTCGGCCCGCCACGAGTCCCAGCCCACGGCGTCCGCATCCACTCCACGGCCCTTGAGCCGTTCGGCAACGCGCGCTGAGAGCATGGGTGCGTTGCCGGCGCTCGAGTCGCTCCCGCGTCCGCGAACACGGGCGGCCCGGGCGAGGCCGGTGACGTGCTCGCGTTCGGCAAGGATCGGTCCCTCGTAGCGATGGACCTTCTCGACCGTCCAGCCTGCGCGGCTGGCGGCCTCCTCGGCAGAGGCTCCGGCGCGGATGAGGGCTTGGACGTCACGAGGGCGCAGGCCACCGTCGATCTCGATCTGGAGCTGTCCCAGTCTGGGCCGATCGTGGCGGATGGCAGCGCGCAACGGCTCGTCGACCGGAATCCGGAAACGTCCGCCGTCGGGGGAGGCGAGCAGCAGGTGCACGCCATCCTCGTGAACGCCAATGAGTTGCAGGTCTTGCATCGCCTTCTCCTGAGTCGCCCGACACAACAGACTCTGCCATCTTCGGCGGCCCGCGGGCCGCAGGCCACGCCGCAAAGGTAGTTTTGGCCGGGAGGATGGGGATCCACAATGACCGATCTCCACTTCGAAAACCGGAGGAGGCCCCATGACTACGCCGACTACGCCGCCCACGCCGCCCACGCCGCCCAACGAGAGCGATGCCGGCCCGCTGGCCCCGTACGACGGCATACTGCTGATGTCGTTCGGAGGACCCGAGGGTCCCGATGACGTGATGCCCTTCCTGCGCAACGTGACGGCTGGCCGGGGCATCCCCGACGAGCGTCTGGCAGTGGTGGCCGAGCACTATGCCTCGTTCGGTGGCAAGAGTCCCATCAACGACCAGAACAGGGCGCTCCTGCGCGCCCTGCGCGCGGAGCTGGACCGACGTGAGATCGGGATCCCGTTGCTGTGGGGCAACCGGAACTTCACCCCCTTCGTCACCGACACGCTGCGTGAGGCCCACGATGCCGGCCTCCGCCGCGTGGTCGCGATCGTGACCAGCGCCTACTCCTCGTACTCCTCCTGCCGTCAGTACCGCGAGGACCTGGCCGCCGCAGCTCTCACCCTGGCCGATGAGGAGCGCGAGATCGAGGTCGACAAGGTACGCCCGTACTTCAACCACCCGGGGTTCTCGCGCACCAACGCGCGGCTGGTGACCGAAGCGGTGCGAGCCCTCGGCCCGCGCGCCGACCCAGAGGTGCGTCTGGTCTTCGTGACCCACTCGATCTCGGACGGCATGGATGACACATCTGGTCCCGGTGATGGTGAGGGCAACGCCTACCGACGCCAACACCTGGAGCTGGCGGCCGCCATCACCGACGAGGTCAACGCAACCCTGAGCCGACGTCTCGAGCACACGCTTGCCTACTGCTCCCGTTCTGGCCCGCCATCGCAGCCATGGCTCGAACCGGACGTCAACGACACGCTGCGAGCCCTGGCCGATGAGGGGGTCAAGACGGTGGTGGTGGCCCCGATCGGGTTCATCTCGGACCACATGGAGGTCAGGTTCGACCTGGATACCGAGGCGGCGCAGAGCGCCGAAGCCGCGGGCCTGGAGATGGTGCGGGTGCCGACAGTGGGCATCGACGCTGAGTTCGTCTCGGGTCTGGTCGACCTGGCACTCGAGCGGGCAGCCCAGGCTCGCGGTGACGCTGTCGTCGTTCCCACCTGGCCGGGCAAGGAGGCGTTCCCGCCGGTATGCCGTCCGGGTTGTTGCCCAAACCTGAGGGCGGCCAAGCCCGCGCTGTGCGGATCAGACTGATGTCAGCGCGCCCGGGCGCTCGGGACGGGGGAGCCTCTGCTGAGGGGCTTTCGCAGTCGCTTCTTCGCGAGCTGGAGGACCTGGCGGTCTCTGCCGCCGGCCTTGCTGGACGGTTCATCGTCGAGGACCGTCCCGCCGCCCTCGGCGTTCTTGACACCAAGAGCAGCATCAACGACATCGTGACGGTGATGGACCAGCAGTCTGAGGCGCTCCTGCGTCGACACCTTCTGGGCGCCCGCCCTGACGATGGGATCCTGGGCGAGGAGGACGGCACCTCCGATGGAACCTCGGGCATCACCTGGGTCATCGACCCGATCGACGGCACCGTGAACTATCTCTACGAGATCCCCGCCTTCTGCGTCTCGGTGGCTGCCGTCATCGGTGAGGCCGGCACTCCGGGGAGCTGGCGACCGGTTGCCGGCGCGGTCTGCAACCCGATCACGGGCGAGATCTTCCATGCCCGTCTGGGCGGCGGGGCGCACCTTCTTGTCGGTGATGCCGACAGGGCGATCAGCGTCAACGGGGTAGAGGTGCTCCTGCAGTCACTGGTGGCCACCGGTTTCGGCTACCTGCCGGAGGTGCGCGCCCGACAGGGCCAGGTGGTCGCCGCCATCCTTCCCGAGATCCGCGACATCAGGCGGGCCGGAAGTGCAGCACTGGACCTGTGCGCGGTAGCCCGCGGCACGGTCGACGCCTACTACGAGTCGGGCCTGAACCCGTGGGATCTGGCTGCCGGCTGGATCATCGCCACCGAGGCCGGGGCGCTGGTGACCGGGCTTGGCTCGTTGGGGCCGGGCGAGGCCGCCGTGGTGGCCGCCGGACCCGGAATACAGGCCTCTTTGGTGTCCCTGTTGGAGGCTGTCGCACCGCTGCGCTGACCCCGGAGTCGACGTAGCCGTTCAAATAGGGCACAATCCCCGTCGGCGTGGGCACAAAATCGATGGGCCCAGCGTTAACAGCGCAGCCACTCACGACATTCACTCTGCCCAGGACCTCAGGAGGGCGACACCAGACATGGCGACTGACTATGACGCGCCACGCAAGACCGACGATGACCACGCCGAAGACTCCATCGAGGAGCTGAAGTCGCGTCGCGTCGACAAGAGCTCATCGAGCGTGGACGTCGACGAGACCGAGCAGGCCGAGGGCTTCGAGCTGCCCGGAGCCGACCTGTCAGGAGAAGAGCTCTCGGTTCGGGTCGTTCCACGCCAGGCTGACGAGTTCACCTGCTCGCGCTGTTTCCTCGTGCACCACCGCAGCCAGCTGGCCAAGGAGGTCGGGGGACAACCGGTTTGCACCGAATGCGCTGCGTGAGCCGGAGGCCGGGACTGACACCGTGACAGAGACCGGGCCGGTCGAGGTGCTGATCTCGCGCCTGGACAGCGGGCTGCCGATGCCTCGCTATGCCCACCCCGGAGATGCCGGGGCCGACCTCTACTCCCGCCAAGACACAACCATTGCGCCCGGGCAGCGAGCACTGGTTCCTACCGGTGTGGCCATTGCGCTGCCTGCCGGCTTCGCGGCGTTCGTCCACCCTCGCTCGGGTCTGGCGGCCAGACACGGCATCACCGTGGTCAACGCGCCGGGCACGATCGATGCGGGCTACCGCGGCGAGATCCTGGTCAACCTCGGCAACACCGACGCCCACCAGGCATTCACGATCACGCGGGGCGACCGGATCGCCCAGCTCGTGGTCCAGCGGGTCAGCGAGGCCCATTTTGTCGAGGTGGAGTCGCTACCAGGTAGCCATCGGGGGGACACTGGACACGGAGACAGCGGAGGATTCGGCCCGCAAGTCCCCTTGACGACGACACCTAAGGACTGACGAGACGTGGGCATCTTCCGCCGTGCGAGCAAAGGCAACAACGACCAGCAGGACCAGCAGGACCAGCAAGCCACAGCTGAGCCTGACGTGGCCTCGGCGAGCGCCGACCATGACCAGCCGGCCGACCTTTCAGGATCCGTTGCACCGGACCTGGGTCCCGCGGACCCAGGCGCCATGAAGGGCCCGCTCGACCGCGCCGAGGTTGACGGTCTGGACGGTCGCCTTGACCTGGGTGCCCTCTGGATAGCCGGCGTCGACGGCATGGAGCTGCGCCTCGAGCTTGAGCAGGAGTCACAGAACGTGGTCGGTGTCACGGCGGTTCTGGGGGAGTCCGCTGTTCAGCTTCAGGCCTTTGCCGCCCCTCGCACCGAGGGCATCTGGAGCGATATCCGCGCTGAGATCGCCGCCAGCATCACCAGTCAGGGCGGCACCGCTGACCTGACCACCGGTCCGCTCGGCCTCGAGCTGCAGGCCAGGATGCCGGGTCAGGCACCCGACGGTCGAACGGTATTCTCCCCGGCCAGGTTCGTGGGCATCGACGGTCCTCGCTGGTTCCTGCGCGCGGTTCTGAGCGGGCGTGCTGCCATTGACGAGGAGGCAGCCGCGGTGCTGCTGGAGGTGGTCAGGGCCACAGTGGTGGTGCGCGGCGACGAGGCAATGGCTCCTCGCGAGCTGTTGACGCTGAAGCTGCCCGAGCAGGGGGCCGACGCTGCGCCGGACCAGGACAGTGCCGAGGGTGAGCCCGCTATGGCACCCTCCACAATGGACGACTTTCACCCGTTCGAGCGTGGTCCAGAGATCACAGAGATTCACTAGGTGGTGTTCCGTAGTCATGACAGCTAACCCGCGCCCGTCTCAGGACGCCAAGACCGGCATCCTCTCGCGTCTCACGGCTCACCTGGCCAGCACGGCCTCCGAGCTGGAGGACCAGGAGCTGAAGCAGGACACCTGGCGCCTGGGCGCCACCCCGATAGCCGCGCTGGAGGACCGCAAGGCCGCAAGCGTCTGTGGTGCAGTTCGCAGCGTGACCCTACGACCGCGCGTCAACGTCCCTGCCCTTGTGGTGGAGCTCTACGACGGGAGCCGAGCCCTGAACCTCGTCTGGCTGGGTCGCCGGCGGATCGCGGGCATCGTCCCGGGGACCTTTCTGACGGCCCACGGCCTCGTGACCTACAAGCACGGAATACCGACGATCTTCAACCCCGCCTACGAGATCAAACCAGTCCGTGGCCACTAGCGACGAGCTGGCGACCCAACCTCCGGCCGACGCGCCCGCGCATACGGTCGAGTCCCTTATCCGGGAACGACTCTCGGCAGCGCTGGGCGGTGCCCGCGGATCGTTCGAGGCGGCGCTGCCGACCGTCGCGTTCGTCGTGGCCTGGACCTGGCGACACGATGTCAAGGTGGCCGTGATCGCCTCGGGGGTCATCGTGCTGGCCCTGCTGGTTGTTCGCCTGGCTACGCGTCAGACACCGCGGTACGTCCTGTCGGCGATCTTCGCCACTGCCATCGCGGCGTACTTCGCGCTGCGCAGCGGACGACCGGAGGCGGCATTCCTGCCCGGCATCCTGACGAGCGCTGCGTGGGGCGCCGCCTCCCTGCTCTCGGTCGTGGTGCGCTGGCCGCTCGTGGGCTTCATCGTCGCTGCAGGCGATCCGCTGATGGCCCAGGACCCCACGGCGTGGCGCCGTGACCGTGGTCTGGTGGCCGTCTGCCAGCGCCTGACGCTGGTTCTGGTCGCCCTGTATGCCGTCCGTGTCGTCATCATGTACCCGCTCTACCTGGCGGGGCAGGTCACCCTGCTGGGGATTGCCAAGATCGCCCTCGGCTGGCCGGCCTACCTGTGCGCAGTGGCCATCATGGGCGTGCTCCTGGTGCGGGGAAAGACCCCACTCACGCAGCCCGAGACCCCGCGCTGACCCAGATGCGTCCGGTGGGCGTCGTCGTCGTCGCGGTTCAGCCCTGACGGTGTTCCGGTCTGCCCGGGCTGGTCCCGGGACGTAGGTCATTCCTCGCCGCGTGGCACCCTCTCGCCCGGGCTGAGCAGTGCCTCGAGCGCATCCTCGATCTCGGGGGTGGCGAGGAACAGCAGCTCGTCGTGAGCCTCGAGGGAGTCATCGCGACTGGGCGCAATCGGGTGATCCTCGCGAATGATCCCCACCAGGACGCTGTCGGCGGGCCAGGGAACATCTCCGATCCGCTTGCCCGCGTACGGGCTGTCGGCAGGCAGTGTGAGCTCTGCCATCGTGGAGCTGCCTTGTCCGAAGGTGAAGATGCGCACGAGGTCGCCGATGCTCACCGCTTCTTCAACCAGGGCAGTCATCAGTCGCGGCGTCGACACGGCGACATCTACGCCCCATGCCTCGTCGAACATCCACTCGTTCTTCGGGTTGTTCACGCGGGCAACCGTCCTGGGGACGCCAAACTCTGTCTTGGCCAGGAGTGACACGACCAGGTTGGCCTTGTCGTCGCCGGTCGCTGCCACGACGACGTCACACTCGGCCAGGTTGGCCTCGTGCAGCGAGCTGATCTCACAGGCATCGGCCAGGAGCCAGGAGGCGCTGGGGACGCGGCCGGCCTGGACATCGTCAACGTCCTTGTCGATCAACAGAACCTGGTGACCGTTGTGCAACAGCTCGCGGGCGATCGAACGGCCAACGCTGCCGGCTCCGGCAATGACAACTCGCATCGGGGCGGACGTCCTTTCGTGCGAAGGTCTTTCGGGGCGATGACGGTTATCGGCGGTCAGATCGCCGGTCGGTCGGTGGTCAGTGGACCGGGGGTATCTGGTCGAGGGTCTGCTCGACCGAGCTGAGCGCAGCCGTCGTGGTCACGAGGTGGACGAGGTCGCCGTCCTGGTAGACGGTGTCCACCTTTGGCATCATGCCTTCGCCGAGTCGCGTCACGTAGACCACCCTTCCACCTGAGGTCGACTCGATCTCGCTGATCCGCCGGCCGATCCACGCAGGGTTGAGGGGCACGTCGGCGATGACCACCTGTCCGCTGGGGTCGGTGTGCTCAGGCACAGAGCCCTGGGGCAGCAGCCGGCGCAGCATCTGGTCGGCTGTCCAACGCACCGTGCCCACCGTCGGGATCCCCAGGCGTTGGTAGATCTCGGCCCGGCCCGGGTCGTAGATGCGCGCGACCACGTGCTCGACGGAGTACGTCTCGCGGGCAACGCGGGCGGCGAGGATGTTGGAGTTGTCGCCATTGCTCACGGCCGCGAACGCGTAGGCGTCCTCGATGCCGGCCTCCTTCAACGTGTCCCGGTCAAACCCGAGACCGGTCACCCTCTTGCCCTCGAAGGTGCTGCCCAGACGGCGAAAGGCCGCGCTGCTGGTATCGATGACGGCCACGTCGTGGCCCTGACCCTCGAGACTGAGTGCCAGAGTCGACCCGACCCGGCCGCAACCCATGATGACGAAGTGCACGCAGCGACGCTACACCGAGCCGCGGTCCCCTCGCGCACGAAACCCTGAGGCACCCTGAGGGGAGCAGAATGCGCACGCGTGCTTGGTCGCCGCCTAGAGTGTTCGGCGTGTCGACATCAGGCAGGATCATCAAGCGGCTCCTGGTCGGTAGAGCCATGCGCAGCGACCGCCTCGCCGAGACGTTGCTCCCCAAGCGGATTGCCCTCCCTGTGTTCGCCAGCGACGCACTGTCGTCCGTCGCGTATGCGCCGGACGAGATCTTTCTGACGCTGGCCGTTGCCGGCGGTGCCTTCGCCACGACCCACTCGTGGCAGATCGGTCTTGTCGTCGTCTTCGTCATGCTCATCGTGGTGGCGTCCTACCGTCAGAACGTCCGTGCCTACCCCTCCGGCGGGGGCGACTACGAGGTGGCAACAGTCAACCTGGGCCCTCGTGCAGGACAGACGGTCGCCAGCGCCTTGCTCGTGGACTACGTCCTGACGGTCGCGGTGTCGGTCTCCTCCGGTGTGCAGAACGCCGCCGCGGCGCTTCCTGCCCTGCGTGGGCACGAGATGCCCTTCGCAGTCGGGTTGGTCGTGCTGCTGACCGCCGTGAACCTGCGGGGCGTGCGCGAGTCCGGGTCTGCCTTTGCGATCCCGACCTATGCCTTCATCGTCGGCATCATGGGCATGGCCCTGTTCGGGTTCTTCCGCTCGGCGACGGGAACGTTGGATCAGGCCTACAGCGCCCAGTTCACCCTGCTGCCCGAGCCCGGCGCCAGCGGCCTGGCCGGGTTCGCCATGGTCTTCCTGCTGCTGCGGGCCTTCTCGTCGGGCTGCGCGGCCCTGACAGGCGTCGAGGCCATCTCCAACGGCGTACCCGCCTTCAAGAAGCCCAAGAGCACGAACGCGGCCACCACCCTGCTGCTGATGGGTGCCATCTCGGTCACGATGATGATGTCGATCATCACGCTGGTGAAGCTCACTGGCATCAAGTACGCCGAGTTCCCCGAGATCCAGCTTCTCAAGCCCGACGGCGTCCCGGTCGGCGTCGGCTATACCCAGGAGACGATCATCGGGCAGCTGTCCACGACGATCTTCTCCGACTTCC
>JBDTOA010000064.1:0-9526 GCA_039933475.1 Dermatophilaceae bacterium | reverse complement strand
GCGTCCATCGTCCGTCCGGACCAGGGCCTCATCGCCTGATCGTGCGGAGTTGCCCGTCGAACAATCGAGAAACCGGCCGACTTCTTACCATTGCCTTACCTGCCCCGTACCTTCGGTATACACGGATGGTGGGCCCGCCGGGACTGCCCTCACGCAGGGGCGGGGTCATGAAGAACATGATGTGGATGTGGGCTCCCTCCAGGGTGCGGTCACGCCTTACGACAACAAGTGCCCCCGACCTGCCCACTGGTTGTACCGACGCCAGCCCCTACTCCTGCCGCCTGCTCATCGGCTGGACCGTGTGGGCCGCGGGTTGCGTCGCCTACATGTTCTGGCAGCCCGACGAGCTGACCGTGCCCTACCACCTGGGCTGGGCCGGCTTCGCGCTTGCCTTCGGCCTCGGCGCCTGGGGCAGGTGGCAGCTGGTCACCGCCTTGAGCTGGTACACGGTTCTGTCGGGGGCAGCGATCGCGAACAGCTGGAGGCTGGGCATCATCGGCTGGGACGAGACCACCGAGATCCCGCTGATGTTCCTGCTCGCGATGCTGATGGTGTGGCACGTACGCCGCCGCCAGACCGCCCTGGCCATCGTCACCAAGCTGGCAGCTATCGACAGCCTCACCGGCCTGGCCAACCGGTCAACCTTCACCACCGCCCTCGAGAGTGCCCTGGCGGATAAGTCCACACCCGACACCACCGTCCTCTTCGTCGACCTGGACGACTTCAAGGGCATCAACGACGTCTTCGGCCACGGAGCAGGCGACGACCTCCTCCGTGAGGTCGGAGCGCGCCTTCTGCGGGCCACCCGCCCCGGAGACCTTTGCGCGCGCCTTGGCGGGGACGAGTTCGCCATCGTGCTCAGAGGCACCGGCAACGGGGCAGGCTCTGGCGCCGAGGACATCGCCCTGCGGATCGTCGAGGCGATCGCGGCCACGATGCACATCCACGGCAGGGTCGCCCATATCGGCGCCAGCGTCGGAGTGGCCACCGCAACCAGCGAGACCGACCTCGAGACCCTCATCCATTTTGCCGACGTTGCCATGTATGCGGCCAAGGCCAAAGGCAAGTCCTGCATCCAGGTCTTCGAGCCCGGTCTGCTGGAGGGCAACTCCTCCCAGCTCGCCTTCGAACGCGCACTCCTCGCCGCCGCCGGCAACCACGAGCTCATCGTTCACTACCAGCCGGTGCTGTCTCTGCCGCACGGCCGGTGCACCGCCGTCGAGGCACTCGTTCGCTGGCGGCACCCCGAGCGCGGCCTGCTCTACCCCGACACGTTCATCGAGACCGCGGAGAGGATCGGCGCGATCGGCGCGATCGGCACCTTCGTGCTGCGACAGGCGTGTACCGATGCTGCAGGATGGCGCCTCACCAGCCCGGAGTGCCCGATGGCCGTGCACGTCAACATCTCCGGGCTCCAGCTGGAGGACGACGGCTTCATCGACATCGTGATCGGGTGCCTGCGCGAGTTCGACCTGCCCGCCGACCAGCTGGTGCTGGAGGTCACCGAGACCGTGGTGATCTCCTCGCCGGCGGCCATTGACCGGCTCAACGCCCTGGCCGCCCACGGCGTCACGATCGCCATCGACGACTTCGGCACCGGCTACTCGGCCCTCACGACCCTGAGGTCGCTGCCGGCCAGCATCGTGAAGATCGACAAGTCCTTTGTCGCGGGCAGCATCGAGAACTCCCATGACCGCGCCGTCATCGAGGCCGTCGTCAAGATGGCAACCCAGATGGGGATGCAGACCATCGCCGAGGGGATCGAAAGACTCGAACAGAGAGCTTTCCTTGAGTCGGTAGGCGCCGACTCGGTCCAGGGCTATCTCTACCTTCGCCCGACCACGGCCGACAAGTTCGGAGCTTGGTTGGGCCGGCATCTCGAAGGCCTGCCAGGCACGCCGGCCGCGGGCGACTCGGTGATCGCCTTCAAACCGCGCCACACTGCCTGACCACCAGCGGGATCGGCTAGGGTGAGCTCTGAACCACCCACACGCGTGACCCAGGGAAAGCCGGTCCGAATCCGGCGCTGACCCGCAACCGTAGGCCGCCTCCCAAGGCGGCAAGCCGGAACACCTGGTGATCGCGAGCGGCTCCTTCGTACCGTCGAGGTCTACGGGGCGGAGCCCGGATCACCACGGTCCGAGCACGCCCTCGTCCGCGCAGTCGCGCGGTGCGAGGGCGTTCTTGTGCCAGGGGGCGCCGGGTCCTGTCGCGGACCGCACTCCCGAGAGGCACCAATGTCCCAACTGCAGTCCCAGCGAGCCAGGATCAGCGCGGCCACCGCACTGACCCTGGCCGTCGTCCTCGTCACGGCCGGCTGCGCCGCCAAGACCACCCCCACGAACGCGTCCACCACCCCGCTCCCGACCACCTCGACGCCCAGCCCTACTGCTGCCCGTGCGGCCGCCTACGTCGCCAGCCACCTCAAGGACGGCGACCATGTCGAGGGCAAGTTCGGCGCTGACCTCGGTCAGACCGCGGATGTCGCACTGGGCCTTGCCGCGACCGGTGGCCAGCCCGCCGCGCTCGCCAAGGTGCTGACCTACCTGGACACCCATGGCGCCGCCTATGTGCACGGCGACCCCAGTACTGGCGAGAAGGCCGGCGCCCACTACGCAGGATCGACCGGCAAGCTGGCCCTGGTTGCGAAGGCCACGGGCAAGGACCCGTCATCCTTCGGGGGTTTCGACCTGATCAGCGAGCTCAGCGCGCTCATGGCAAAGGACGGCCGGTTTCGCGATGACAGCAAGTTCGGCGACTACTCCAACCCCCTCGGGCAGTCCTTCGACATCCTGGCTCTGAAGCGCGGCGCCCCCGAAGGGGCCCCCAAGGCGGCGATCGACATGCTGCTCACCGCCCAGTGTCCGGACGGCGGGTTCGCAGAGTCGTTCCCCAAGGCCGGAGCGGCCTGTTCCTCGAGCCCCGACGCGACCGGGCTCGCACTGCAGGCACTGGTCGCTACCGACACCGGCTGCCCTGCCGTGAAGGCGCTCTCCTGGTTGACCGCTCATCAACAGGCCGACGGGTCCTTTGCCAACAAGGCCGTTGACCCGTCCAAGCCGGAAGTCGCCAACGTCAACAGCACGGCATACGCCGCTCTGGGGCTCGTGGCCGGCGGCAAGAGCACAGCGAAGATCGTGAGCTATCTGTCCTCGGTCCAGGGCACCGATGGCGGTCTGCCCGTCAACCCCGGCGCCACCGGCCAGAAGAGCGACGTGTTCGCAACGGCGCAGGCACTCGATGCGTTCGCCGGTTCATCGCTGCTCACGATCGGGCCATCGCCCATCGCAGCGAAGGCGCTCGTCTGCTCGCCAACCCCGGCGAGTACCTGAGCGTGCGAGCCAAGCGCTTCCCTGCGCTGGTCGCCGCGATCGCGGCGACCAGCGTGAGCGCGCTCTCGCTCGCCCCCGCAGCACAGGCGGCGTCCTGCGGAAGCAGCGCCGGCGTGACCATCGTGGTGGAGTACGGCGAACCCGCGGGCACCTCGATCGGGTGCGCGTATGGCGATCCGGCCACCGGCCTCGAGGCGCTGACAAGCCTGGGGCATCGCTTTACCTTCGTGCCGCGCCAGCCTGGCTTCCTCTGCACGATCGACAACCGGCCGGACCCGTGCAACAACGGCCCGGCCAACGCCTACTGGTCCTACTGGCATGCCCAGCCCGGTGGGTCGTGGAGCTACGGCACAACCGGTGCCGGCTCGTACGACCCCCCGCCGGGCAGCGTTGACGGGTGGGCGTTCGGGGACGGCAGGCCGCCGAGCTCGCGTCCACCGGCTGCGGTGACCTCCGGAACCACCGCACCCGGCTCTACAGCGGCTGACACCACACCGGGACCGATCTCGCAGGCCCAGGCCCCATCCACCCGCAGCCTCCCGGCGGAGCGCCGCGACGGACTTGGCGGCCTCGCGGGCGGGGTCGGGCTCATCGTGCTTCTGGGCGCCCTGGCCGGCTACCTGGCCCGGCGCCGACCCCATGTGCGCGACTGAGATGACCGACGAGCCATGACATCGACCACGACCCGACGGGGAGCCCGCAGACAAGGCTCGCCTGGGCGACCGTCAGTACGCCAGCGCACCCGAAGGCTGCCACGCGGGCTGCACCCCGGCGCCTGGTGGCTGTGGGCCATCTTCCTGGCGGTCGCGGCGAGCAGGACGACGAACCCGCTGCTCCTGGCCCTGCTCCTCGCAGTCACGTCCCTCGTTGTCGTCGCGCGCAGGAGCGACGCTCCCTGGGCCCGCGCCTACCGGCTGTACCTCTTGCTCGGTGCGGTCATCATCGTGCTGCGAGTGGTGCTGCACGTCGCCGTCGGCTTCAAGTACGGCGAGCACGTGATCCTTCGGCTGCCCGAGCTGCCGCTGCCGTCCTGGGCCGCGGGCATCCAGGTCGGTGGCACCGTCTACCTCGAGGGGCTGCTCGGGGCGATCTTCGAAGGCCTCCGGCTGGCGACCCTGATCGCCTGCATCGGGGCAGCCAACGCCCTGGCCAACCCCAAACGGCTGCTGCGCGCTCTCCCCGGCGCGCTTCACGAGATCGGGGTTGCCTTCGTCGTCTCACTGACGGTGGCACCACAGCTGGCCGAGAGCGTGCGCCGGGTACGCCGCGCCCGCCGGCTGCGCGGCGACACCGCACGCGGCCTGCGGGCGATAGGGCGAGTCGCCCTTCCTGTGCTGCAAGATGCGCTGGATCGATCAATCCTGCTGGCCGCCGCCATGGACTCGCGCGGCTACGGCCGAACTGTCCACGCCACGCCGCGGACCCGCCGTACCAGTGGCACCCTCGTGCTCACCGGCCTGATGGCCACCTGCGTCGGCATCTTCGGTCTCCTGGACGCGCAGTCAGCCACCGCGCTCGGCGTTCCCGCCCTGCTCGTCGGCCTCCTGCTCGCCATCGCCGGGACGTGGGTCGGCGGGCATCAGGCTCGGCGCAGCACCTACCGGCCAGACCCGTGGCGCGCGCCGGAATGGGCGACGGCCGCGTGCGGTCTGGCAGCAGTAGCGGGAATGCTGCTCGTTGGCCACACCGACCCCAACGCGCTGACCGCACCGCTGCAGCCGCTGGGGGTGCCGGCGCTACCGCTTATGGCCACAGCAGGCATCCTCGTTGCGGGACTGGCTGCCGTCGTCTCCCCGGTGCCCGGGACGAGCACCCCGTCGCCTGCGGCAGAGGCACCGGCCAGGCAAGCCGAGTCTGCCCGCGAGGAGCTACGCCGATGACTGAGGCAGTTGTCTTCGAACGGGTGACCATCACGTACCCGGATGCCCCACGCCCCGCCCTGCTGGAGGCTGACCTCGTGGTCGAGGAGGGCGAGCTGTGTCTGGTTGTCGGGCCCACCGGCTGTGGCAAGTCGACGCTGCTCGGAGCGGTCAACGGGCTGGTCCCACACTTCACCGGGGGCACCCTTCAGGGGTCGGTTCGCCTGCTCGGCCGCGACACCCGCGAGAACCGGCCGCGGGATCTCGCGGACATCGTGGGCGTGGTCGGCCAGAACCCCCTTGCCGGCTTCGTCACCGACACCGTCGAGGAAGAGCTCGCCTACGGTATGGAGCAGCTGGCCCTGGAGCCGGGCGTCATGCGCAAACGGGTCGAGGAGACGCTGGACCTGCTTGGCCTGGCCGACCTGAGAAACCGGCCTTTGCACGACCTCTCCGGCGGAGAGCAGCAACGGGTCGCCATCGGTTCCGTGCTCACAACCCACCCTCGGGTGCTGGTCCTCGACGAGCCGACCTCTGCGCTGGACCCCACCGCCGCAGAGGAGGTCCTCGCGGCGATCACCCGCCTCGTCCACGACCTCGGCGTCACGGTCCTGCTCGCCGAGCACCGCATCGAGCGCGTGCTGCAGTACGCCGACCGACTGGTCCACATCAGCCCCGACGGGAGGGTGCAGTCAGGGCCTCCCGCCGAGCTCATGGTCACCTCGTCGGTCGCACCGCCTGTCGTCGAGCTCGGTCGACTTGCCAGCTGGACGCCGCTGCCACTCTCCGTGCGCGACGCCCGCCGGCGGGTGGCGCCGCTACGGGACCGACTCAGCACATCGACCCCCCTGCCCCGGAGCCATCGGCCGTTGGCCCCTGCCGTCGTCCCGGCGCTTCAGGCAACCGGGGTCGTCGTGCGCTACGGCGACGTGGTGGCCGTGGGTGACGTCGACCTGACGCTGCACGCGGGTGAGGTGACAGCGCTGATGGGGCGTAACGGCTCAGGCAAGTCCTCCCTGCTCTGGGCCCTGCAGGGGTCAGGGCCTCGTGACCGCGGCCGGGTGGCAGTTGTGCCCACCCGAGATCCCCGATCGTTCGTCGACGACCGGGTTGGGGTCGACCTGGCATCAGACCCAGCGACGCTCCACCCCACGAGGGTCGACCTGGCAGAGCTCGACCCGGCCGAGCTCTCCCCCGGCCTCGGACGCCAGCTTGTCGGCCTGGTGCCGCAGGAGCCGGGCGACCTGCTCTATCTGGACACGGTTGCCAGCGAGTGCGAACGTGCCGACCGCGAGAGCGGCGCCGGCAGCGGCGGCTGCGCCCGGCTGCTGGAGCGAATCGCTCCCGGCATCCCGCCGGACCAGCACCCACGCGATCTGTCCGAGGGTCAGAGACTCGCGCTGGTGCTGGCGATCCAGCTCAGCTCTGACCCCGCCGTGCTCCTGCTCGACGAACCCACCCGCGGGCTCGACTATGGCGCAAAGCGGCGAGTGCGTGACGTCCTGCATGAGCTTGCCGACGGCGGTCGCGCAATCCTGTTGTCCACCCATGACGTCGAGTTCGTCGCGGACAGCGCCGACCGCGTCGTCGTCATTGCAGACGGTGAGCTGGTGGCCGACGGCCCGACCGCGGACGTCATCGTCTCCTCCCCTGCCTTCGCGCCACAGGTCGCGAAGATCCTTTCCCCACAACCGTGGCTGACGGTGCGGAACGTGCGGGACGCTCTGGCCGCTCAGGACGCTCAGGCCGCTCAAAGCGCCGTCTCAGGCACACCGCAATGAGTCGGGCACCGCGCGCAGCAGTCCGGGCCATCGCCCTGCGTCCGCGCTCGAGTGCGGCCGTTCTCCTGATGTCAGTCGTGGGTGTAGCCGCGTTCGGTTGGCCGCTGCTCGTCGATCCCGGCGCCGCGCTCGCCCACGGCACGGACGCGCCCCTGATCTTCGCGATGCTGCTGCCGCTGCTGCTCGCCGTCGTGCTTGCCGAGGTCAGCGAGGGTGGTCTGGACGTCAAGGCGGTAGCCATGCTGGGTGTGCTCTCGGCGGTCGGGGCCGCCCTGCGGCCCCTGGGGGCAGGCACCGGAGGTCTGGAGACCGTGTTCTTCCTTCTGGTCCTGGCGGGGCGGGTGTTCGGCCCTGGTTTCGGCTTCGTTCTCGGAGCGACGACGCTCGGGGCCTCGGCGCTGGTCACGGGGGGCGTGGGACCGTGGCTGCCGTTCCAGATGCTCGGCGCCGCCTGGGTGGGGCTGGGCGCAGGTCTGCTCCCCCATGCCCGGGGGAGGGCCGAGCTTGCTCTGCTCGCGGCATACGGCGGCCTCAGTGCCCTGGGCTATGGGCTGCTGCTCAACCTGACCTTCTGGCCGTTCAGCGTGGGCGCCGGCACCGCCCTGTCATTCGTGCCAGGCGCGGCCGTTGCGACCAACGTGCACCACTTCCTGCTGTTCTCGGTGGCTACCTCTCTGGGCTGGGACCTTGGGCGGGCGCTGACCAACGTCGTGCTCATCCTGCTGACCGGGCACGCCGTGCTCAGCGCACTGCGTCGTACCGCCCGACGGGCCGCGTTCACCGCAGACAGGACCTTCCAGCCGGCAGGACCACCCCGGCCTTAGTGCTCACCGGTCCAGTCGTTCCCCGCGGTCTGCCCGGGCAAGCTCGGGGCCGCGAAGCCCTCAGCTGCGCCAGATGAGAACCACGGCGCGGTCGTCGGTCTCGCCGGCCAGGGCCGCCGAGGAGATCCGCGCCGCACCACCGGTGAACCCTTTTGAGACAAGGCGTTCGGCGGCGCCGAGCATCCGGTCGATGCCTGCCGTGAGGTCGCGGGTTCGGGTCTCGATCACGCCGTCGGTGTAGAGCAACAGGGCGTCACCACGACCCAGGTGGCCGGACGCATGCGGGAAGTCGGCTCCCTCGATGACGCCCAGCAGCGGGCCCATTGGCGTGTCCAGGACCTCCCAGAGGCCGGAGCCCGCCCAGAACTTCACCGCCGGAGGATGCCCGGCACCGGCCAGGAAGAACCCGCCCGTGTCGAGGTCCAGCGCGACATAGATAGCGGTCGCGAAGCCCTCGCCCCAGTCCTGTCGAAGCAGGTAGGAGTTGGCGGCGCTGAGGAACTCCGCAGGCTCCATCGCACCCAGGAGGCCGCCCAGGGCCCCCGAAAGAAGCAGCGCCCTGGTCCCGGCGTTGATGCCCTTGCCCGAGACATCCACGAGGGCGATTTCAACCTGTTCACCGGTGTTCGAACGGCTGGCGACCACGAAGTCCCCGGAGAACGAGTCGCCGTAGGCCGACTGCAGCGCGAGCTCGGCGTGCCACGGCTCGGGCAGTGTCGGCAGCTCACCGTGGGCCCGCAGCCGATCGCGAAGGTCGACCAGCATCGACTCGCCCAGCGTCCCCTGCACACCCAGCCGCGCTCGCGAGACGGACAGCCAGATCATGGTGGCGGCCACAACGGCGGTCACGACTATCGAGGCGGCAAAGCTCTCGCTGTTGTCCAGGCGCCATCCGGCATAGGTGAGCAGCCCGGCGACGGCCAGCAGCACCAGGACGAGCCATCTCGGCGGGAGGAACAACCCGGCGAGGACCACCAGGGGGACGAACACCGACCACGGCACCGCGGACGGCCACATGAGGAGCAGGAAAGCAAGAAAACCCGCCGCCAGGATGAGGAGGGAGGCAGCCACGATCGGGAAGGTCCGCACCACCCACCCGGCGCGCTCCAGCACGCGGCCAAGGGGCATGGAGCGTCGTCGACGCTTTACCACCTTCGCATGTTTGGCCACCGACTGAACAGTATGGAACGTCGGACCCTCGCGGGCATCATTCCCCCCTTTTGGTGCCAGCACGATGGGTGCGGCTCAGCCCTCGGCAGCCGGGACGGGAGGCAGCTCACCGTGCGCTTCGTAGCGCTCGACCATGGCCAGGCGTCGCGCGTGTCGCTCGTCACCGCTGAACTTCGTGCTCAGGAACGCCTCGGCCATGGCCTTGGCCTCCTCCTCGGAGTTCATCCGCGCTCCGATGGACAGAACCTGGGCGTCGTTGTGCGTGCGCGCGAGCTGGGCCAGCTCGACGTTGTAGGCCAGTGCGGCCCGGATCCCCCTGACCTTGTTCGCAGCCATCTGCTCGCCGTTGCCGGATCCGCCCAGCACGATGCCGAACGCACCGACGTCGCCCGAGACGGCCTCGGCGGCCCGGAGCACCGCGACCGGGTAGTCGTCCTCCGGGTCGAAGTAGTCCGGCCCATGGTCGATGACGTCGAACCCCTTGCCCTGGAGGAAGGTCACCAAGGTGCATTTCAGGTCGTATGCCGCATGGTCGCCGCCGATGTGTACGCGCATCTGCT
>JBDTOA010000063.1:0-9687 GCA_039933475.1 Dermatophilaceae bacterium | reverse complement strand
CCGCCAATGATTCGCCGAGTCAGCCGAATACGACCCGGTATCCCTTGTCGTGCAGGGCTTGCAGCACCTCTTCGCAGTGCGCTCTGCTCTTGGCCTCGAGCTGGACCGCGATCTCGACCTCGTCCACCGGCAGGTTGGCGCTCGTGCGCAGGTGCTCGATCTCCAGGACGTTGGCATCGGCGGCGGCCAGGTCTGCCAGCAGGCCGGCAAGCGAGCCGGGGCTGTCCGGAACGCGCACCCGCAGCTGCAGGTAGCGCCCTCCGGCCGCGAGGCCGTGACGGATGATCCGCAACAGCAGCAACGGGTCGATGTTTCCCCCCGAGAGGACGGCGACGATCGGTCCTTCCAGGACTCCTTCGCCGGCGTCGAGCAGTCGTGCGACGGTCGCCGCACCGGCGGGCTCGACGACCAGCTTCGCCCGCTCCAGCAGGAACAGGAGGGCTCGCGACAACATCTCCTCGCTGACGGTCTCGATCGAGTCGACCAGCTCGCGGACGATCGCGTATGGCACCTCGCCGGGGCATCCGACGGCGATGCCGTCGGCCATGGTCGCCATGGACAACAGAGGCAGGGGGCGGCCGGCTGCCAGCGAGGGGGGGTAAGCGGCGGCGGCCTCCGCCTGCACACCGATCACTCGCACGTCAGGCCTCTTGGCCTTCACCGCCGTCACGATTCCGGCAAGCAGTCCCCCGCCGCCGACACTGACGAGAATCGTCTTGACGTCAGGGCACTGCTCAAGGATCTCCAGACCGCAGGTCCCGGCCCCGGCGACGATGTCAACGTGGTCGAACGGGTGGATCAGTACTGCACCGGTCTCAACCTCGAACTGCTTTGCCCTCACAAGACATTCGTCGATGCTGCTGCCAAGCTGCTCAACGTGGGCGCCATAGGCGCGGGTGGCCATCAGCTTGGGAATCGGCGCACCCAGCGGCATGAAGACCGTCGACTTTATGCCGAGCAGCTGCGCCGCCAGCGCCACGCCCTGAGCGTGGTTCCCGGCGCTGGCCGCAACCACACCGCGAGCCTTCTCCTCATCGCTGAGGCGGGACATGCGGTTATACGCACCGCGGATCTTGAACGAGCCGGCGCGCTGGAGGTTCTCGCACTTGAGGTGGACCTCAGCGCCCACGCGGTCGGACAGCGCCCGGCTGAACTCGAGCGGGGTGGGTCGCACGATCCCGATCAGCAGCTCTTGCGCAGCGAGCACGTCGTCAAGGGTCACGGGCAGCGTCGTTGGTGCCATGTGGGCAGGCTACCGCCCGCTCGCCCTCACCCTGGAGCCAGAACCTGTCCGGCCACCCTGGCAGCCACGTCCGGGCCGTAGCCGTCAGCATCCGCGAGCAGACCCGCCGCAAACAGCAGGTACGACGAGTCCACCGACGTGACCGCCTGCGTCGGAACCTTCCAGCCGCCGCCGAAGTCGTTGACGACCGCTTGCAGAACCTGGTCCTGGTTGGCCTTTGTGCCGTTGCGCAGGACACCACCTGAGCCGATGACGTGCGCGACCCTGGCAAGAGGACGGGCTGAGTCCCAGGGAAGCGGGGGGCGAGCATGGCGCCGAACAGCGGTGAGGGCTGCGACGCGGGCAAGGGTCAGGTCGAGCGCGATCTCGCCATCCCCCACCGGGAGGTATGCCGGGTCGGCCTCCACCGCGGTGGCCCAGGACTGCAGCCGCGCCAGATCGGGTCCGGACACGAGATCTTCGGTCATCGCCGCCTCGGTGACGCCGGCCGCGTTCCAGCGCATACCGAGATCGCCTTCGACCGTTCGCGCGTGCCACAAGGGCGCCACGACGTCCTTGCGCAGCACCGCGTCCTCACCCTGGGGGCTGATCACCGAGTACACATCCGTGGTGGCTCCGCCGATGTCGATGACCAGGACATCCCCGTCCGTGCCGGCGGCGAGCGTCTCGACCCCGCGCAGCATCGCGTCGGGGGTGGGTGCCCGGACCATTGCAGCAAATCCTGGCCCCCTGGACAGCCCCTTGCCCCCGATGACGTGCCGCAGGAAGACCTCGCGGATGGCCGCCCTTGCGCCCTCGGGACTGATCACCCCGATCTTGGGCAGCACGTTGTCGGCAAGGATGAACCGCCGGCCGGTCGACCCGAGGCTGGTTGCCACGTCGTCCCGGGCGTCGATGTTTCCGGCCACCACGACAGGAGCGCGCATCCGCGCCTTGGCCAGCCGGGAACCGTTGTGGAGCAACACGTCAGCGTTTCCGCCATCAGTGCCGCCGACCAGAAGGATCACGTCCGGGCGGGTTGCCCGAAGGGTGGCCACCTGTCTGGTTGTCATCGGTCCGGAGGCCACGTGAACGACCTTTGCGCCAGCACTCAGACCAACCCGACGTCCGGCTTCAGCCGTGACGGCCCGTTCGTAGCCCACCACCGCCAGCCGCAGGCCGCCACCAGCGCTGGAGCAGGCGAGAACCTCATCCGCGCCCGAAAACCCTTGCTCCGCAAGGATTTCGCAGATACTGCCGTAACCATCCAGGACGTCGGAGGCAAGGGTGGTCGGCACAGTCGCCCCAGCCAGCAGCTGGCCGTCGGCGGCGTCGATGAGTACGGCCTTGGTGAACGTCGACCCGAAGTCGACGCACAGCACCTGGCTCAACCGGCGGACTTGGTCAGCGCCCGGTCGAGGTCGTCGATGAGGTCGTCGACGTCCTCGATGCCGGTGGAAAGACGTACCAGATCGGCGGGAACCTCGAGCTCGGTCCCTCGAACCGATGCGTGCGTCATCCGTGCGGGGTGCTCAATGAGGGACTCGACACCACCGAGTGACTCGCCCAAGGTCCAGATCTCGGTAGCCCCGCAGACGTTGACTGCTTGCGGCTCGCCTCCCTTGACCTGGAAGGAGACCATCCCGCCATACCGCTTCATCTGCCTGCTGGCGACGTCGTGGCCGGGATGGCCTGGAAGACCCGGGTAGTGAACGGAGCTGACCGCACTGTGTGTCTGCAGGAACTCCACGACCTTCTCGGCGTTGTCGCAGTGGCGCTCCATCCGGACCCCAAGGGTCTTGAGGCCTCGCAGCACCAGCCATGCGTCGAACGGGCCGGCGATCGCGCCCATTGAGTTCTGGTGGAAGGCTATTCGATCCTCGGCGTCCTCCATTCCCGCAACCGCAACGTTCGACGCGGTCACGACGGCGCCACCGACGACGTCGCTGTGGCCGCCGCAGTACTTCGTGGTCGAGTGCATGACGATGTCCGCGCCAAGTGCCAGTGGCTGCTGCAGGTAGGGCGTTGCGAACGTGTTGTCGACGGCGAGAAGGGCACCGGCCTCATGAGCGAGCGCCGCCAGCGCCGCGATGTCGGCGATGCCCAGCAAGGGGTTGGTGGGCGTCTCGACCCACACGATCTTGGTCCGCCCCGGCCTGATCGCGGCGCGCACCGCCTCGAGGTCGGAGATCCTCGCGGTCGAGTGCTCGACCCCCCACGGCAGGGCGACCTTGTTCACCAGACGATAGGTGCCGCCATAGGCGTCGGTGGGTACCACCATGTGATCGCCGGGTTTGAGCAGCGAACGGATCACGGTGTCCTGCCCCGCAAGTCCGGAGGCAAAGGCGAAACCGCGGCCGCCGCCCTCGAGTGCGGCAAGACAGCTCTCAAGCGCGGTCCTGGTCGGGTTGGCGGAGCGACTGTACTCATAGCCCCCGCGAAGACCGCCCACGCCGTCCTGCTTGTAGGTCGAGACCTGGTAGATCGCCGGCACGACCGCACCGGTCCAGGGGTCCGGCTCCTGTCCGGCGTGGATGGCCCGAGTGTTGAATCCACCATCGTGGACAGGGTTCTGGATGTTTGCGGGGGGCATGTCGCCAAGGCTACGCGACCCCCTCCCGCGAATGGCAGCCGTCACTCATCCGTGAGCCCGACATCGGTCTCATACCGATGGGGGACCACTACTGGATGAGCACCCAGCAACATGGTGGATGCGGGACGTCGCTCACCCTCACACAGCGGGCGGAGTCGCCATACGGAAACGAGATTGGAGCCATCATGTACAACAACGTTGCTGGATCTGCGGTCGCTGCGGGTTCTGTAGGGACCCTTGCGTTCACCGGAGCGAACACGGTCTGGTTCGCCCTGGCCGGCTTTGCGCTGATCGCTGCCGGCACCGCACTGGCCCGGATGGTCCCTCGCCGAGAGCACTGAGCCCCCCATGCCTGGGCTACACCGGTACAACAACGCGGTAGCCCTCGATGAAGGCGCAACCAGCTTCGAAGGACGGCTCGTTGCCCTGATCCCAGCCCACAACGAGGCGGAGGGCATCCTGGTCGCCCTGGAGGCGCTCGCCGCCCAGACCAGAGTGCCCGACCGGGTCATCGTGATCGCCGACAACTGCGATGACGACACGGCGGAGCGTGCACGGGGCTGGGGCGCCGAGGTCGTGGTGACCGTCGGTAACCGCTCGAAGAAGGCCGGCGCACTCAACCAGGTCCTCGCCACGCTGCTGACGACGCTGCTGGACGGCGATGTCGTCCTCGTGCAGGACGCGGACTCGTTCCTCGACGAGGGGTTCATCGATGGTGGGCTGGCCGCGCTCGACCACGATCCTGGTCTCGGTGCGGTTGGCGGAACCTTCCGCGGCAAACCCGCGCCGCCGGGCTCATCCTGGCGTGAACGGCTGCTGACCCACCTTCAGGACAATGAGTATGCGCGATATGCCCGTGACGTCCGCCGGCTCAGGGGGCGATGCCTGGTGGTCACCGGCACCGCCGCGATGTCGCGGGCAGGCACCCTTCGGGAGGTCTCGCAGGCCCGCATGACCGGACGGCTGCCCGCGGGGGATGGGCGCGGCGGGGTGTACGACACGTCGGTCCTGACCGAGGACAACGAGCTCTCGTTCGCGATGATGACCCTTGGCCGCACGATACTGGCTCCCCGGGGCATGACACTGACCACCGAGGTCATGCCGACTCTTCGCCAGCTGTCCAGCCAGCGGCTGAGGTGGACGCGCGGCGCCGTGGAGAACTGCTTCCAGTACGGCTTCACCCGCGTGACCGCCGGATACTGGGGGCGCCAGGCGCTGACGGCAGTCGGGATCCTTGTCACCGCCGTCTACCTCACGACGCTGGTCTACGCGCTGGCCGTTCACGCCTTCCATCTGAGCCCGTTCTGGGCCAGCCTGACGCTCGTCTTCGTTCTCGAACGCTTCGTGACGCTCAAGGACAAGGGCTGGAAGGCGCAGCTCACCGCAGCCTCAATGTACGAGCTGCCCTATGACCTGTTCATCCAGGCGACCCAGGCCCGGGCGTACGCACATGCGCTCTTCCGTCGCACGAAGAACTGGTAGCAGCGCAGCACCTCACCCGCTTGGTCATTGGGCTACTCAGTGCTGGCCAGTGCCGCTCAGTAGCCCCTCATGGTCGTTAGCGCCCCACGGAGCCCGGTCAGAGCCGAGCTCGAGGAAGCGGCCCTCCAGTCTCGCTCCTTGCTGACATCGAAGAGCACAACGGCCCGAACGGAAGGCATCCGCCCGATGGCCAGCGATGCATCCCGCCACCAGATGGCCTTGCTCTGTCCGTATGGCGCAGTGACCGAGTTCTGGGTGCTGAGCGGGTCCGCACACCCCACTTCACAGATCCACACCGGACGGCTGGGTGCCAGCGCAACCAGCCGGTTGTACTGGGTCTGGTAGATGTTGCTGAACGAGCGCCAGGCAAAGATGCCGCCCGTGCCCCAGTTGTAGCCGTCCAGCCCAAGGACGTCGACGTAGGTCTGTCCTGGCCAGATTCGCCTCACATCCGTGGTCTCGGCGTAGGTGTCGGTCGTGGGGTTGAAGACCCATTTCACATTCTTGACGCCTTCGGCGCGAAAGACGTTGACCACGTTTCGCCACGCTGCCACGAAGGCCGAGTAACCGCTTGAATAGCCATCGGTCGGAGCCGCCTTCGGCTGGAACGACTGCCAGTCACCGTTCATCTCGGCCCAGGGGCGGATGGCGACTGGACGACCGTATGCCTTGACCCGGCGCGCGACTGCGACCAGCTCGGGTTTGGCCGCGGAGGAGGCCCAGTAGCCGTAGGTGTGATGATCCAGGTACCAGGCAACGAGCAGCGTCCTGTTGACGGCCAGCGCAGCCTCGACCGGTCCGGGCCAGATGTCACCGGGGCCGCGGAAGACCGACGCGATGGACAAGGACTGGCGCAGGTTCGTCGCCAGGTAGCTCAGGCGTTTCGGGCTGCCATCCATGCCGTTGGTGTAAGCACCGAGCACCACCCGACCCGCGGCGGCCGCCGACGGCGCCGACGCTCCGAGCGCCACAACGCTGGTCACCCCCGCTGCTCCTGCCAGGAACCCACGCCTGCTGACCAGTGCAGCCGCCATGGCTGCCTCCTCGGAGCTTGTTTCTCACTCAAAAACAGATGAACCGACCATAAGGTCTCCATGGTTATATTTGGGTCGAACACGCCGAAAATAGACCTCCGCTTTGCCGTTGGATGACCAACGGCAGAAGGTGCGTGCGGAGTACTGGCAGCAGCTCAGGACACGCTTGGCGGTGCGAGTGCCACGCACCCGCAGGACGAGCGCAGGATGATCTGGGCCGGAAGAACTGTGGCGGAGCCTGCCACCTGCCCACCCAGGACCGCGGCATGCAGCTGGGCGGCGGCGGTACGGGAGAGGTCCCGGATCGGCTGGCGCACCGTGGTCAGTCCTGGTGAGAGGTAGCGAGCGGCCGGGACGTCATCCCAGCCGACGACGGCAAGGTCGTCGGGCACGCGAACGCCGTTGTTCTGGAGCCGTCTGATGATGGCGAGCGCCAGCTCGTCGTTGGCACAGACGAGCCCGTCGAGCTTGACGCGGCGCCGCAGGATCTCCTCCGCGACCTGAACTCCAGCACCTTCGATCAAAGGCACACGCAGCGGCGGACGACGAATGGCTATGTCGGCAGCCGCATGCGCCGTCCGGAACCCGGCGTAGCGCTCGGACACGTCGGGCGAAGAGTCCGGATCCCCCACGAAGACCAGGTGGGATCGGCCGTGCTCGAGCAGGTGAGCCGTGAGACGGGCGGCGCTCTTGAGGTTCTCGACCCGCACCGAGGCGCAGCCGGCCACGTCGGGCCGGGCGAGCAGGACCACGGGCAGCAGGCGGGACAACGAGTGCGCCACAGAGTCAGGCACAGTGTTGGCTCCGATGACCAGTCCGTCGACACGTTTGGCGAGGTCACGAACCGCCTCAGAGGCATCGGACCGGCGCCCGGCCACGAAAAGCACCAGACCCTGACCGAGATCCGCTGCAGCCAGCTGGTGGCCAAGAACGAGCTCGGAGTAGTAGGAGCCCGTGACATCGGCCAGCACCAGTCCGTGCGCCTCATGCCGCGCCGGCGCTCGCGGTCCCGTCCGACCGGGGGGCTTGTACCGCAGCTCACGCGCGGCCGCCATCACCTTGGCGCGGGTCGCGTCGGAGGCTGTGGCGCTGCCTTGGAGGACGCGCGAGACGGTTGCGGTGGAGACTCCGGCCTTGAGCGCAACCGAGTGGATGGTCACCGCCACAGCGGTCTCACCGTCCTTGGCCATGTCTGCCTTCCGACTTTCCAGGCACCTAGAACGCCCGACGGTGCCGAAGCCGATCCTTACAGACCGCGAACGAATGGCCGCAGGGGCACACCGACCGATCCCGGATTCGGTCGAGATGTGTGAAACTTGAACGATGTTTGGATCCGCGAAGAACACGATGACGACAGCTGAGGGTGCGCTCCCCGGGCGGAGCACGCCACTACCCGACATCCCCGACCGACATGTCGTTCTCGGGACGTCGATGCACGGCCCCTGGCCGGACGGCACCGAGGTGCTGTATATCGCGATGGGTTGCTTCTGGGGCGCCGAGCGCATCTTCTGGACCCGCCCCGGAGTGGTCACCACCGCAGTTGGGTACATGGGGGGCTACACCCCCAATGCGACATACGAGGAGGTGTGCAGCGGCAGGACGGGGCATGCCGAGGCAGTGCTCGTCGCGTATGACGCCTCGCTCACCTCTCCTGAGCTGTTGCTCAAGGAGTTCTGGGAGAACCACGACCCGACACAGGGCTTCCGCCAGGGCAACGACCGCGGGTCGCAGTACCGAAGCGCGATCTACTGGACGACGCCCGGACAGGAGGCTGCTGCCCTGAACACGCGAGAGGCGTTCCAGCTGGTGCTCAAGGAGAACGGTTTCGGCGACATCACCACCGAGATCCGATCCGCGCAGGATGCCGGCGCCTTCTTCTATGCCGAGGGCTACCACCAGCAGTACCTCTACAAGAACCCCGGCGGGTACTGCAACCACGGCCCCAACGGGATGACCTGCCCGGTCGGCATCGTGAGGCAGGACCAGCTCCCCGCGCAGCAGGACCTCCGCCCGCCGTCAGCGTAGGTCAGGCGGCCGCCTGACCCCGTCGTCGCTGGACGCGTGCACCACCGGGGCGTACCCGATGGCAGGCTGTTGCCCGTGAGCCAAGCCTTCGACTTCCAGGCCCTGCGACGCTTCCCCGACGTCGAGGCAGACAACCTGGTCGCCGTCGACGCCACGGACCGGCTCGTGCTGGCCGAGGCCGGGGCTGCGGTCCGGGGCGCTGATGCTGGACAGGTGGTCGTGGTCGGGGACCGCTACGGAGCCATGACGCTCGGTGTCATGGCGCTGCACGGTGCCGATGACGTCAGAGTCCACCAGGACCCCCTGACAGGCGAGCAGGCCCTGACGCAGAATGCGACGAGGGCAGGGGTGAACGCAGGGTTCCGACAGCTTCCCCTGACGCCTGAGCTGTTCGCCGGCGCCGCGGTGGTCATCGGTCAACTGCCCAAGAGCCTCGACGCCCTGCGTGAGATAGCCCAGCTCGCCGCCGCACATGCCGATCCGGGAGTGCAGCTCTTCCTCGGAGGCCGGGTCAAACACATGACCCACGCGATGAACGACGTCCTGACCGACTCCTTCGCCGAGGTCCGGGCGTCGCTGGGCGTGCAGAAGTCCCGCATCCTGATGGCGCAGCAGCCTCGGCCGGACCCGAAAGAGTCGACCTTTCCGATGCGAGCGTTCCACGCCGACCTCGACCTCTGGATCTGCGCGCACGGCGCAGCTTTCGCCGGAACCAAACTCGACCTCGGGACCCGTCTCCTGCTGGAGTTCCTCGACCGCATGCAGCCCGCGGCCGTCAACGCTGTCGACCTCGGATGCGGAACCGGCGTGATCGCGGCCGTCCTGGCCCGGAACCGTCCGCAGCTCGACATCCTGGCCACCGACCTGTCATCCGGCGCAGTCTCGTCAGCCCTGGCCACCATGGCAGCGAACGGCCTGGCCGAACGCGTTCGCGTCCTTCGCGATGACGCCATGTCGACGCTGCCCGATGCGAGCGTTGACCTGATCGCCTGCAACCCGCCCTTCCACCTCGGCACCTCCGTGGATGAAGGCGCTGCCCACAAGCTGTTCCAGGCTGCCGGCCGAGTCCTTAGACCCGGCGGTCAGCTCTGGACCGTGTTCAACTCCCACCTCGACCACCGAAACCAGCTCAACCGGTCTGTGGGCCCGACCCGCGTCATGGGCCGCAACCCCAAGTTCACCGTCACCGTCTCGACCCGGTAGGGCGGGGAGGCGCGGGAGGGATGGGGGCCGCGCAGCCCGCCAAGGGGCAGGGCCAACCGCTAGGGCGCGGGATGGATGTGGGCCGCGCAGCCCGTCAAGGGAGCCTGCGAGCAGGGCCAGCGGCCCGC
>JBDTOA010000062.1:0-9767 GCA_039933475.1 Dermatophilaceae bacterium | reverse complement strand
CCAACGTGCTGCGCAAGACGGGCACCACCAGCAGGGTCGAGGCCGCCAAGCTGGCCCTCAGGCTTGGGCTGGGCTGAACGGGTGCGCCAGTCAGTGCAGGAACGATGCGCTCGCCCGCCGGGTAGTCGAAGCCAGGATGGCAGCACCAATCCGCTGATGGATGCGGGCTGGTACGGATTCGCAGGGCGCCTGTCCGTGCAACGATGCCCACATGCGCTCAGGTGTACTGATCGTTGATGACAATGCGCCGTTCCGGGAATTGGCGCGCGCTCTGTTACAGGCTGAGGGCTTCGAGGTTGTCGGCGAGGCTGCTGACGCCGTGTCGGCTCTGATCTCTGCCAGGGCGCTGCGGCCGCGGCTGGTGCTCCTTGACGTGCAGCTACCTGGTCAGGATGGATTCGAGGTGGCCCGTCAGCTCGCCCAGGAAGCTGAGCCGCCGATGGTCATCTTGGTCTCCAGCCGCGCCGAGTGGTCCTACCGAAAGCACCTGGCTCACGCCCCGATACGCGGTTTTATCACCAAGGGCGACCTGTCGGGCGCTGCTCTGGCCTCGCTGATCGGTGACTGATGTCCGGCGAAATGCTGTCAGAAGTCGTCGTCGGGCTCGTTCTCGTCCTGGCCGGACTGGCCACCGCAGGTGCGGGGACGAGGGTCGTCGGTCTGCTGATGGCCGCGACGGGGCTGACCTGGTGGGCCGGGTTCTTGGGCGACGCCTCGCTGTTCTGGTACAGGGGTCCGCTCGTCCACCTTCTCCTCAGCTACCCCGCGGGAAGGCTGAGGAGCCGCTTCGCGCGCGTGGTGGTCGTCGCGGCATACGTGCTGGCGCTGTTGGCGCCATTGGACCGGAACGACCAGGTCACGATCGCGTTCTCGATGGTCGTCCTCGCCGCCTGCGGAGATGCCTTTTTCGAGGCGCGTGGCCCCGAACGACGTGGCCGTCGCACGGCGTTCTTCTGCGCTCTGACCGCCCTCGGGGTACTCGCGATCGGAGCGGTGTTCCGGCTGCGGACTGCGGCAGTTGAGCCGACGATCACCTGGGGACTTGACCTGGCCATGGTTCTTGTTGCTCTGGTGCTTGCCGCCGACTTGAGGTGGGGGCGTTGGAGCCGCGCCGTACTGACCGGGCTGGCATTGGACCTTGGCGTCCGTTGGGGTTCCCAGCCACTGGCGGACCGGCTGGCCAGGGCGCTGGGGGATCCCACTCTGCGGTTGCTGTACTGGCTCCCGGACCGCAACGGCTATGTCGACGACCAGGGGAAGGCCGCTGACCTGCCTGCGGTCGGCCCCGATCGGGCCGTGACGATGCTGGAGCACCGGGGCCGGAGGGTGGGGGCCATGGTTCACGATCCTGTGACTGCGGATGACACGGAACTGGTCGAGTCAGCGGCGGCGCTCGCGTGGATGGCGCTGGCCAACGTCCAGATGCAGACCGAGGTGCAAACGAGGGTGTCCGAGCTCGAGGCCTCAAGGCGGCGCATCGTGGGAGCCGTGGACGCCGAGCGTCGCCGCCTGGATGAGCAGCTCCAGGACGGGGCGCAGGGCCATCTCGCGAGGTTAGCTGACCTGCTCGCCGTCGCACCGCTGCAAGACCCAGCCGTGTCGGAGCAGCTGAGCGCGGCGCAGAGCGCCCTGCACGAGTTCGCCGTCGGGATGTATCCACGGCTGCTTACCGACCGTGGGCTGGGTCCGGCCCTGGAGGAGCTGGTCCGCGGATACCCCATCCCGCTCGAGCTGCAGGTCGATGTGGATGACATACCCACGCCGGTGGCGGTGGCGGCGTACTTCGTCTGTGCGGAGTCGCTATCGAACGTGGGCAAGTATGCGCGGGCCGAGCGCGTCCATGTGGAGGTCACCACTGAGGCCGGCATATTGGTGCTGCGCGTCACTGACGACGGGGTGGGCGGAGCGCAGGTCGACGGCGGATCAGGGCTACGCGGACTGAGGGACCGGGTCGAGGCCCTCTGCGGCGCACTGTCAGTCGACAGCCCGACGGGCGAAGGGACCACGGTGCAGGTCACTATCCCGATGGTGTGACCTCATCCGGCTGGGCCGACCTTGGCCCAGGGTTTGAGAACCAGCGGGGTTGGTCCGGTGCCCAAAGTCTTGTCCCGGTGCAAGGCGAGCGTGTCCTTGTAGATGCTCCAGCGCATCGCGAAGACCTCGCCGTCGTCCTGGTAGATGAAGAGGGTGTCGTCCCGGACGGCGTAGGTGCCGGACTGCGAGCTGCTCGTCACCTTGTTGGTCTGGGTCTGTTCGTACTGCCCGGAGGCGAAAGTCATGGTCTGGACTCCCCAGTTCTGGTCGTTGACCTCTTCCTGGTCGATCAACAGCGGGCTGGCCGCGAGGTCAGCCTTGCTGAAGGTGGTGCGCCAGGAGCCGTCCAACGGGGTTGGTGCTGGGAAGGCCGCAGCCGGTGGCGGGCATCGACGGCTGAACATCGTCGTAGCGGTCACGGCGCTGACTCGGTGCCAGGGCTTTATGCGGAAGTTGCCAGGTGAGGAGACCGTCCCACCAGGCTGGGAATCAGGTGGCGGAGTCAGGGTGAGGGTGTCCTTGTACAGGCTCCAGAGGAACTCGAAGTGCTCGCCGGGCTTGTTGTTGGCGCCGTTGGGCGCGATCCCGCCGCCGCCTTCGAAGTCCCAGATGAATCTGCTGCCGCGCACGGCGTACCTGCCGAAGCCCCACGTGCAAGCCTGCTTGTTCTCCTGGGTGAACGCGAAGCGTCCGCGGCTGAACACGTAGACCCAGCCCCCCCAGTTCTCGGCTCCCGGGTCGGGCTGGTCCGGCGCAAGGGCGAAGTCCCCAACGGTCGTGGTGACCGTGTACACCCCTTCGATCGGCGTCCCGGCACCGGCTTGGGCGGTCCCGGCGCCACCCGTCTGGCACGACGGTGTCTCGGTGGCCACGGCGTCCTCGAGCCCGGCGCGCATGGCGTTGATCCGGTCGATCGCGGTGGCGGTCTCGGGGTTGCTGCGGAGCCAGGCGTAGACCGGTCCGAACGCGGTTCGCAGCTGGGCCAGCTGAGCCGCGGTGGCGTTGACGAACCGGACCTTGCCTCGCCGACAGAGGTTGCCCAGCCCATCGGCCTCGCCTGCGGCCTGCACCTTTGTGGTGGCCGGCAGCACCGAGGTGGCCGCCCTCTCGAGCAGCTCGCGGGTGGTCGCCGATAGCGCGTCGAAAGCCTTGGCGTTGGCGAACAGAGCCATGGGGCGGGCCCAAAGGTTGACGTTGGCGGTGATCGTGCTGCCCGGCACGTCGTACTGGTTGCCCGCAACGCTCTCGACCTGCTGTTCCAGGCCGTCGTACGGTGTCATGCTCACTCGGTCGAAGGGGCTCGCCACAGGGGTGGCTCCCAGCGTGGTCAGAGCTCGGGCGCTCACGGGCGAAGCCGAGATGGCGATCCGTGCGCCGCGGTAGTCGGCTGCTGCGACCAGCTTGCGGGTCAGCCCAACAGGTTTGCGCATCGGACCCGGCAGCACGCCAAGACCGTGCAGCCCGAGCGCACCCACGCCGTTGAGCATCGAGGTGGCCAGGTCGCTGCCCAGGACGCGCTGTTCCAGGGCGAGGCTGTCGACGGTCAGCGGGGCGCCGAGTGCGTCGAAGCTGGTCACGCCTAGGTCGTGGAACGCCCTCGTCGGGACAAAGCCGATGACGGCTTGACCGGCCTGGACTGCCTTGATCGCCTTCGGTGCGGGCGAGTCCTCCGAGGCGTGCCACAGGCTGGTGACGTCCAGCGTGATCCTGCCACCCGAGAGGGTCCTCACCCGGTCGACGAAGGGTTGGATGTCCTCGGACATCCTGGTGTTCAGAACGGTCAGGACAACGGGGGTGATCTCCCGGTTACCGCCCGCGCGGTCCCCGGTGACGGTGCACCCGGCCATCCCAGTCGTGGCAAGGACCGCCATTGATGCCGTGGTCAGCGTCCGCATGTGTGCCCGCACCCAAGGTCCTCCTTCCCTACCGGTTCCGACTCTAGGAACAGCACAAGCGGTTCGCATCCGTCGCTACACGTATCTGGTCGGCGGGACATCACCGTGGTGCCACCGATGCGACCCCGGGCAGCAGCGAAAGCTGCTCGCGGATTCGTCCGCCAAATGGGGTACCTCCACGGAGGGTGGGCTGTCACCATGAATTCGTGGCTCAGATCCGAACCGCCGGCAGGGTCGCGATCGTTTCGGCCGGCCTCGTGGCAGCGACCGTCTCCGCGACGATCGCGCGACGCGACCCAGACCTTTCGCTGGCCGGGCCAAGTGGGTCGATGCTCGCCCTGGAGGTGGGTACTGGCCTGCTCATGGTCCTTGCCGGGGCCGCGGCCACGGCGCATCTGTCTACAGTGAAGCCGGGCCTCCTGCTTGCCCTGGCAGGTGTCCTCTGGCTCGTCCAGGAATGGGACAGCCCTGGGGCGGTGGCGGCGATCGTGTTCACCCTGGGGCTGGCAGGCTCCTCCCTTTGCCCTGCGCTGGTGGCCCATGTCGCCGCCATACATCCACAGAAGAACTCGAAACAAGCCGGTTCACTGGTCGTCTGGGCCGGCTACGTCGTGGGTGGTGTGTTGTTGGGTGTGGGCCCCGCGCTGTTCTTCGACCCGGCAGCCCAGGGCTGCCACGAGTGCCCACCAAACCTCCTCCTGGTCAGTGCCCAGGACTCCTGGGTCTCCACACTGAGAGCGCTTGGTCTGTGGGCGGGAACCGTCTGGGCGGGCGCGCTCGTCGCGCTCCTCGCCGCCTGGCTGCTCACAAGCAGTGTGGCACGGCGCCGCGTCCTGGTGCCGGTCGCGCTCCCTGTCCTGGGGTATGTCGCCCTGGTTGCCTGGGAGGACCTCCACCAGGCCATGGCGGGACCAGCGACTCAGTCCGCCGACCACCAGCTTTGGCCTTGGCAGGCGGTGCTGTTGTCTCTGCTGGCCGCCGGATCCGCATCGGCACGGATCCGGACCCGGCGAACGCGCGCCTCCTTGACGCAGCTGAACCTGGACCTGACGCGGTCCGCGGACATCGAGCTTCGCTCCACCCTCGCCGCTCTGCTCCAAGATCCTGAGCTGAAGGTGCTCTATCCCCTGACAGACGGCAGCAGGGTCAATGCCCTGGGCGTCCTGGACGCTCCATTGCCCGGTCAGACCCTCACCGCGCTTACTCACGCCGGGGCCCCGGCGGCCTTCGTCTCCCATAGCCCCCGGCTGCTGGACGACCCGCTCGTGGTTGAGGAAATCACCAAAGCGGCGGGACTGACCATCGACCATGAGCGACTCCGTGCCGAGACCCTCGCGCAGCTGGCTTCCCTGCGTGCCTCACGCGCACGCATCGTGTCAGCGAGCGACGCGGAAAGGCAACGACTCGAGCGCAACCTGCACGACGGCGCCCAGCAGCGACTTGTCTCACTGGCCCTGGCGATCCGACTGGCACGGATCAGCGCCGCCGACGGCACGTCCGAGAGCGACAAGCACACGGATGCCTGCAGCGCCGAGCTCGCCTCGGCGCTCGAAGACCTTCGCAACCTGGCACACGGCCTGTATCCGAGCGTCCTGGTCGACGAGGGACTTGGCGCAGCCTTGGAGCTCCTCGCCGAGTCAGGCTCGGTGGCGCTGCAGATTCGACGGCTACCTGATCAGCGTCACCCCACGGCGGTTGAGGCCGCGGGCTACTTCTTCGTCGCTGAGATCCTGCGACGTTGTGCCCGTGAAAACGCGTCCCTCGTCATCCGGGATGACCCGCTCGCGCTGGTCATCCAGGTAGAGACCGACGCAATGATCGACACCGAGCTGACCGACATCGAGGACCGGTTGGGTGCCCTGGACGGCCGGTTGACCGTCTGTCAGAACAGCCCCTCGGGAAGCATCCTCAGGGCGGAGCTGCCATGCGCGTCGTGATCGCAGACGACGAAGTGCTCCTGCGCCAGGGCCTTTCCCGGCTCCTGGAAACGACGGACATCGAAGTCGTGGCATCAGTGGGCGACGCCCGCGCCCTCAAGGACGCCGTCGCAGAGTACAAACCGGACGCAGCCATCGTTGACATCAAGATGCCGCCCACCCATACCGATGAAGGCATCACGGCTGCGCTGGAGATCCGGACCGCCCACCCCGACGTCGCAGTCCTGGTCGTGTCCCACTACCTCGACTCCAGGTACGCCCTACGCCTGCTGGAGCACCATGAGGGGTCCGTGGGCTACCTGCTGAAGGAGCGAGTCTCCGATCTGGCCGTGCTCATTGACGCCCTCCGCCGGGTTACCGAGGGGGAGTGTGTGGTCGACCCCACCATCGTCGCCCGCCTGATGTCCCGACGCACAAAGTCCAGCCTCGTCGAGGTGCTCAGTGAACGTGAGCGCGAGGTGCTCTCGCTCATGGCGGAGGGGCATTCCAATGCCGGCATCTGCGACAAGCTGTTCCTCAGCCCCCGCACCGTCGAGGCTCACATCGGCCACATCTTTGCCAAGCTCGACCTCACCGACGGAGCCGACTACCACCGCAGGGTGCAGGCGGTGCTCATGTGCCTGCGTTCCGGACAGGCAAGCGGCGCCTGGTGACCTGGCGGCCAAAGAGGCCGCAACCCAGAAGGGCAACGCTGGAGATGCCTTCGTCTGTCGCCAGCGTTGCCGTTTCTGACCAGTTGTCGCCCGATGCCGCGCGAAGCCGGCTGGTCGAGTCACCCCGCGACTGGGGTGCGGCTCGTCGGTGCTTGGTGGTGTCGTTGGCGGGAGGTGACCGTTACGGCCCCCGCGCCAGCCAGCGCGACTCCGCCGGCAGCACCGAGCGCGATCTTCCACCATGACGTCGCCTCAGTCGTCGAGGGCTTCGTCGTCGTCGCGGAACCCGTCGGTCCGGCGCCCGATGTCCGATCGACGCAGCTGGTGCTGCCACACCCTGGTGCCTGCACCAGGCCGCTCGGGTCCGTCACCCGCGCCTGGGCGGGTGCCGTGGAGAGGATGACGGCCACTCCTGCCGCTGCAAATCCTGAGGCGATTCGTGTTGCTATGCGTTCCATCTCGATCTCCTGCTCAAGTCGATGCGTTGTGTGGACCACTCGAATGTCCCAATTTCTGGGTGGCGCCTGCATCGGGGACCGCACGGCATCTTCGCGGTGGGAACCCCTTAGTCACGTAGGTGAAAGCCCGCATCCCGATCGACTGGGCGTGGGTTTGGTGGCAGTTATCCCTCGGTCAGACCGGGGAAGGCGGCCAGCGGCGCTCCCCATCGTGATGCCACGGCTTCGGTCTGGCCCAGCCAGTGCGTGAGGGTGGCCAAGGCGTTCGCGTCGCCCGCGGCCGGTTCAAGGGCTGCCGCCTGGTCACTGAGCAAGGCGTTAAGGACGTGCAGTGCCAGGCGGCGCGCACTTTTCGGGTCCGTGACTGAGAAGGGCAGAACGTAGCCCAGGGGCGTTGGGGGAGGGGACCCCGTCAGCTTCTCCAGCTCGGAGGCGCGCTCACGCAGAGAAGACAGCGTTGTCGTCGCCAGCGACTGACTCTTGGGCTCGATGTGTGCGGCGACGACCTCGAAGCCGTAGACGGCGCTACGGACGGCTGCGAGCAGCGCCACCACCTGAGCGCCGCCCAGATCGGCGGGGGCGACCGGCGCAACCGAGCCCCCGAGCAGGTTCACCGCCGCACGTCGCTGGGCCAGCAGGGATCCCATCAGGGCGACGTGGGCATCAGCAAGCCCAGCCAGGGAGAGGTCGTTCACAGACGCGCTCTCTGCAGCGGACAGCACGGCAAGGGGTAGCACCGGTGGGGACAGCACCGGCCGTGAAAGTACCCCGGCGGGCAGCGAGCCGAGCAGCGTCTCCGGCACGCCGCCCTCCCGCAACAGGCGCTCGAGAACAGCCACCTGGCCGTCGTGGACCGAGCTGAGCCGACCCGCAGTCGACCTTGGTCCACCCGGGACCGACGTGGCGAGCGACCCCAGCGACCTGGTGTTCTCGAGCATGGCCAACAGCGTCTTCTCGTCCTTCATGGGCACCCGGGCGGGCACGAGCGGGATGCGCGGCGCGTCCTCCTCCAGCTGCACCCGGCACCCTGACAGTGCCATCACCGACCCCGCCGCGAGCGCAGCCAGCAGCCCCCTGCGGGACCACAGGCTCGGCATACTGTCGTTCGCGGACATGGGCTCGATGATGACAGACTGGGGTCGACGACCACCGCGGGCAACAGGCGCGTGAGGTGGCGGCATTCGAGAAGAGCAGGGAAGCGGAGGCGCCAGATGAGCGGTCAGGAGCACATTCGCAGGGTCCTGCTCGACCTTCAGGGCACTTCCGAGTCGCCCGGCCCCCTTGGCGTGCTCGGCCTCGTCGTCGAGGACGTCACCGTGACGCCGGTAGGTAAGCGCCGGCTCGTCCGCGCCTGGCTTGACCGCGACCTCTCCGGCGTCGAGCCTGGCGACGAGACCAGCCCGATCGACCCGCTCTCCCTCGACGAGGTGGCCGAGGCCACCCGCGTGATCAGCGCCGCCCTGGACGCTGCAGGCGCGATGGGCGAGGCGCCCTACGTCCTCGAGGTCGGCTCCCCGGGCGTCGACCGTCCGCTGAGCGCGCCCCGCCACTTCCGGCACAACGTGACGCGGCTGGTCAAGATCTCCCGCCAGGACGGCGACGAGCTCACCGGTCGCCTGATGGCCGCCGGACCAGCTCACGTGAGGGTTCTGGTTGCCGCGACGAAGAAGGACCCAGAGACCGAGCTCCGTATTCCGTACGACGACATCTTGCGCGCCCAGGTGCAGGTCGAGTTTGCCCGCACCACCACGCAGGAGGACAGCTGATGGACATCGACCTGGCCGCACTGAAGGGTCTTGAACGCGAGCGGGACATCTCTCTCAACGTCATCATCCCGGCGATCGAGCAGGCCATGCTCGTGGCCTACCACCGCACCGAGGGCGCGCAGCGTCTCGCCAGGGTGGAGCTTGACCGCAAGACCGGTCACGTCACGGTCTGGGCCCGCGAGGAGGGGGTCACTGACCCCGAGACCGACGAGCGCGCCGAGCCCGGGCCCGAGTTCGACGACACCCCGGCCGGCTTCGGACGGATAGCAGCCTCGACCGCCCGGCAGGTCATCGTGCAGCGGCTTCGGGACATCGAGGACGAGGCCATCATGGGTGACTTCCATGGCCGCGAGGGCGACATCATCACTGGCGTCATCCAGCAGAGCAGCGATCCGCGTTACGTCATGGTCGACCTCGGGGCGATCGAGGGGTCGCTGCCCCTGGCCGAGCAGGTGCCGGGGGAGAAGTACGTCCACGGCGAGCGGCTGCGCTGTTTCGTGGTCAGCGTGAAGCGTGGCCAGCGCGGACCTCAGATCAGCCTGTCGCGCAGCCACCCCAACCTGGTGCGCAAGCTGTTCGCCCTCGAGATCCCCGAGGTTGCCGACGGCACGGTCGAGATCGCCGCGATCGCACGTGAGGCCGGACATCGAACCAAGGTCGCCGTTCACTCCAACATTCCCGGTGTCAACGCCAAGGGCGCCTGCATCGGTCCCATGGGGGCCCGGGTGCGGGCGATCATGACCGAGCTGCACGGCGAGAAGATCGACATCGTGGACTTCTCCGAGGACCCCCGGGCCTTCGTGGCAGCTGCGCTCTCGCCCTCACGGGTCAACTCCGTGGAGATCGTCGACCCCGACCTGCGTTCTGTCCGGGTGGTCGTCCCGGACTACCAGCTGTCCCTGGCCATCGGCAAGGAGGGTCAGAACGCCCGGCTTGCGGCCAAGCTCACCGGCTGGCGCATCGATATCAGGTCGGACACGGCTCCTGCTGGCGCGGATGAGCCTTCTGGCGCAGAGGATGAGCA